>JAFVCX010000028.1 GCA_017478855.1 Muribaculaceae bacterium
GTTATTACCCTTATGCTTTCATGAGCGGGGAAGACAAGCTAACCTATAACTTTCACTTTCACAACCTCGCATGGCGACTTTATTACACCAACGAAGAGATTCGCCAAGTGGCGCAGCGGCTCATGCGCAATGGCGCGGTGAATGTGCGCGTGGTGGGATATCCTAATGCCGATGATTATGCGCGCGCGCATTTCGAGGATGTGTGGAAACCGATGGCCGATGGCCGACCACGAAAGCGCATCATTTGGGCTCCGCATTTCTCCATCTGGAACGAATTTGGCAGAATTGCCCGCAGCAACTTCATTTGGATGGCTCATTTTATGCTTGATTTGGCACAACGCTACAAAGAACACATCCAAATCGCGTTCAAGCCCCACCCTCGCCTGCTCACCGAGTTGTACAGGCATTCTGAGTGGGGACGCGAGCGCACCGACGCTTATTATAAGATGTGGAGTGAAATGGACAACACGCAACTCGAAACAGGTGAATTCATCGACCTGTTCATGACCAGTGACGCCCTGATTCACGACTGCGCTTCCTTTGTGGTGGAGTATAATTACACCCATCGTCCGGTCTTGTTCATGTCGCGCGAGCTTGATGTGCTCTTGAGGGGAGAAACCGAGTTTTCCCAAAAAGCATTCCGTGTGCTCTATCACGGTAAAGATGAGCGCGAGGTCTTGGATTTCGTTGATAACGTGGTGCTGGGTGGCGAAGACTTCATGCTGCCGCAGCGCGAGGCATTCTATAACCAAAATCTCAATCCGCCGCATGGCACTACGGTGGCTCAAAACACCCTCAATGACCTCGTGAAATCATTAGGATTGTGAAGCATATTTTTCAAATGTGTGAGGAAATGTGGTAGTTTCTTCACACTTTTGTAATATTTAACACTGAAATTTTACGAATTAAGCAGATTTTTTCATACTTTTACACACTTTTATTAGGCATAACGATTAGCTTGCCACGCATTGACACAAACTTTTTTATTATAATCACTTATTGTTTAACAACTTAAAAACCTATTCATGATGAGAAATGTACTATTAGCATTAGCTTTAGGCATGTCAATCAGTGGGTTTACCCAGATTCTCAACGTGGGTTCCATCACAAAAGTGAATGTGCCCGAGAATCAGGCTACCAAAGTTGCTGCCGTGAGTGCTCAAGGCAATTATGTCTTGCTCACTACCGACATCAACAAGGGACTCACCCGATTTGACCTCAGCACAGGCGAAGCCACCGTTTTGAGCGACGCGCTCGGCGCTGGCTACGATGTGAAAGTTTCGCAAGATGGCCAAAATGTGGTTTATCGCGAGAAATCGTTCACCAAAAACCACCTGTCGCAAACCGCTCTGCAGAGCCGCGATTTGCTTTCTGGTGAAGTGAAAACGCTTGTCAAGCCCACACGCAACCTTGAAGGCGTGTCGATGGACGGCAATACGGTCACGATGGTGAACAACGGCAAGAAGAGCGTCAAGGCTGTGGCCGGTAAGGCACAGAAGCAAGAGGCTACTCTCTCGATCAAGAACCGTGACCTCATGATCACGCGCGATGGCAAAACAACGGTGTTCTCCCCCAATGGTGCCGCTGCTAATTATTTGTGGCCCAGTGTTTCGCCCGATGGCACAAAGGCACTCTATTATGTGGTGTCGAAAGGTGCCTTCGTGTGCAACATTGATGGCACCAATGTGACGCGTTTGGGCAACTTCCGCGCTCCCAAATGGATGGGCAACGACGTGGTGATTGGCATGCACGACCAAGACAATGGCGAGGTGGTCACTTCGTCGGAAATTGTTGCTGCCAACCTCAATGGCCAGATTCAAACTCTGACCGACGACAGCGTCATAGCCATGTATCCGCAAGTGAGCGAGAACGTGATTGCCTTCTCCACTCCCGAAGGCGAGGTTTATATTATTAACGTGAACAAATGATTACAGCTATGAAGAAGATTTTATTGCTTGTTGCGGCTGCAATCATGGCAGTCGGCGCAGTGCAGGCTAAAACGGCCGACGAGTTGCGCATCTATCTGAACCCCGGTCACGGCTCTTATGGCCCCAATGACCGCCCGATGAACACCATCAATCACCCCAACACCACCAGCCTCACCGACACGCTCGGTTTCTTTGAAGGACGTGGCACTCTGCCCCGCGCCTTTGGCATCGGCACCTACTTGCAGCACTTGGGAGTGAAGAAAGAGAACATCACCTATTCTCGCCTGACCAATGGCCCGTGGCCTTACACCAGCGAGAACTATGATCCCGATGACATTTACAACCGTAACCTTACCGACATCTGCGAGGAAGTGGAAGCCGGTAACTACGACATTTTCATCAGCGACCACTCGAACGCCGCCACCGATGGCACAACGACCAACTATCCGTTGTTTCTCGTCCGCGGCTACGACAAGGACAAAACGGGTGATGCCGGCTACAACGGTGCGGCCGTGCCCGGCAGCTACGAAATGGCCGATGCCGTGTGGGACACCCACTACATGAGCGAGCTTGACCCGCAGAGCTATTACAGCCTCACGAGCAAAAACTTGCGTGGTGACATCAGCTTCTACGGCAGCTACTCAACCGGCACACGCTCAAATGGCAAGCAGTATTCCGGCTATCTGGGCGTGCTCAAGCATGGTGTTCCCGGTTTCTTGCTGGAGGGCTTCTTCCACACCTACCAACCGGCTCGCCATCGCGCGCTGAACATGGACTACGACCGTCAGGAAGGCCGTCGCGAAGCTCGTGGTGTGGGCAACTACTTTGGTCTTACTCCCTACACTAAGGGTGACATCATGGGCACCGTGAAAGACCTTCATGAGAAGATTGCTCACGAATTGTTCAAATATGCTCCCAAGACCAATGACCAGTGGCTGCCTCTGAATGGTGCTACCGTGCGTCTGCTCAAAGACGGCAACGTAGTGGCCACCTATACGGTTGACAACGAGTATAACGGCATCTTCGTGTTCGAAGACCTCGAACCGGGCGATTACACCCTCGATGCAAGCCTCGACGGCTACAAGCCCCTCTTCGACGAGTATAAGGCTCCCATCACGGTGAAAGCCAACGAAACCGTTTATTCTACCATCTTCTTGGAATCGGAATCTTATGTGCCCGAAGAAGTCCACTATGAGAACTATCCCGAACCCAACCAGCCGAACTACCTGAAGTTGGCCGACGAGTACACTTTCAGCGGTGAGAATACCGTCAACTTTGAGGTAAAAGGTAAGGTGACCGACGCTGTGCAATATGGCGACTCGACCATCATCCTCTCGAACGAAGGACTCACTCCCCACCTCTACCTGATTAACTCGAAGACCCAAACTCTGGTGAAAGAGCTGAACGTTGAAGGCCTCTACACCGAGGAGAGCACCGGCTTCTACAGCCCGCTCTATTCTATCGCCCTCACAGCCGATAAGAAACTGGTGGGATCTTCCTATACCCGCAACCAGTACGATGCCGGCTATGTGGATGCCGGTTACACGCGCGGTACCACTCGCTTCTATATTTGGGACGAAATTGATGGCGCACCGCGCCAGTGGGTGACTACTCAAAATTCAGGCAACTACTTCCGTGCCGACCTCGGCCAGAGCATTGCCGTGAACGGTGCTTCTAACGACTGCTCGGTGCTCGTCACCGCCGTGAACCGTGGTGCGTCGCCCTACAACATCCGTCTTGTGCACCTCACTGTGACCGACAACGAATTGGTTTCTGTATTCCATGACAACTTGTTCTCTGCCGGCTTCACCGCTGTGAAATATGGCGATGACACTCAGGGCGGACATCTGCATGTGGCCGTTTCGCCTAATGGCGACGACAAAGCCGTGCTGGGCGGTTCTAACGGCTTGGTTACCGAGTTTGACCTCCCCGAAAAACAAGCCGGTGTGCCCGCAACCGTGAAACAGCTGAGCACCGACTTCCAGCTTGTGGGTTATGGCTTCAACTTCTTCAAGTATGCGAAACACGCTTTGATGGTGGCTCCTTATGGCGAAGCCGGCAGCGTGAAGGGCATCAAGTTGCTCGACATTACCGATGGCCTTGACAATGCCAAGCTGATTAAGACCAACAACACCGACCTCACCATCGTGAACGAGGCTCCCGCACTGAAGGCTCCTGCCGCAACCGCAGCCGCCGCTTATCAGGCAGCCACCGCGGTGGTTAAGAGCGAGGACATCGACGCTTATCTGGTGAGCGACGCTTATCTCACTCGTTACAGCACGGCTGATGCCAATCAGCCCACCGTGAAAGGTATCATGGCTTATGACCTGCGCGACACCGAGGGTGAAAAAGAGTACACCTTCAACTTCAACGCCAACAGCGACGCTGTGAGTGCCAAGATTATCTTCACCGACGCTGAAACGGGCGAAGTGCTGGGCGAAGTGGAAGTGCCCAATGTGAAAGAGGGAGCCAACACCATCACGCTCTCCTATGACCAAATTCCGGGCGAAGACGAGCAAGAGATGAACTGGGCGGTGAATTTGGTGGGCAAGACTATTCCCACGATTGCTCGCTTGAACGACTACGACACCGGTGAATACACTTATTCCGGCCGTCTGTTCAACACAATCGACAAGAGCCCCGAAAGCAACTACTTTGGCCGCATCTACACGGCTAACCGCATCAGCCAGCCCAATGCCAACAATGGCGTGTATGCTTACAATCCAGATTGGACTCGCATCAACAGCGAGCGCTATCATGGTGGCGTGGGCGATGACGCAGGCGTCGTTCTGGCCAGTCCTTACCGCATGGGTATCGACAGCGAGGGTACTGTGTATGTGCCTGACTGGAGCGATCCCTATTCGGGCGTGTATGTGGTTGACCCCGCTAACCTCGAAGGCGACTTCACCCAGTTCTTCTTGGGCACTCGCGATGGCGATGGCCTGTTCACCAACGATGGCGTGAAAGTGGGTGGTTCAGCTCCTTCGGTAGCCATCAGCGGCGAGGGTGCCAACACCGTGATGTATGTCTACAACGAAGACGTTCCCGGTCCTTCTGGCCGTGGCAATGGTGTGGGCATCTACAACATTGGCCAAGAAGATGGCACCATTCTGCATACTTGGGGACAGGCTCCCAGCAACTACTTCGACATTGGCGCCTACCAAGCCAATACCAATGGTAGCATCGTGCCCGATGGCAATGGTGGCGTGTGGGTGGCACAAACTCGTGGCGCCGGCAACAACACCACTGGTGTGCCCTCGCTCCTCCATGTGAATGCAGCCGGCACAATCGATTTCAACTCGGGTAGAGAGCCTTATAGCGACTACATCAGCGGCTCGTGGGGTTCTGGCTTTGCCGTCAACAACACCAACGACATGCTCGTTATCAACGACGGTGACGCTACCCTGCAGTTCTTCACCCTCACTTGGGAAGAAGGCGTGCCCGCTCTCGCTCCTCTGTACTCGTACAAGGCCGATTGCCGCGATGGCAGCAATGTGCACCAAATCAACTTTGACTATGCAGGCAACCTCGTTTGCTCGGGCAGCAAGTTGGGTATCTACTCAATCCCCACCGAGGACAACCAAACGACCGTTCCCGCACAGAAGAAGCTTATCGTGATGAAGAAATCTCATGTGGCTGTTGACGACGTGAACGCAAGCAAGACTGTGGCCAGCGTGAAATATGTGAACGTGGCCGGTCAGGTGAGCCAGCGTCCGTTCGACGGTGTGAACATTGTGGTTACTACCTACACCGACGGAACTTCGAGCAGCGTGAAAGTAATCAAGTAAATTTGATACACTCCCCTATTAGCAAAGAGCCGCGCCTGTTTGTGGGCGCGGCTCTTCGTTTGTTTTTTCACGCATGATGCTGCCTGATTGGTAAAGATTACGTAAATTTGCACTCGCATTTAACTCACTTTGCACATGCTGAAGAAGAGCACTATCGAAAAAATCATAAGTGAAGACATGGCGGCGATTTGGTCGATTCTCACACTCGATGAGAAACACCTGATTACCGACAACTTCGTCATCCACAACTTCAAGAAGAACCAAATCATCTATGCCGAGAAAGACGAGCCGCAATATTTGTGGACGCTCATGAAAGGCAAGGTGAAGTTGTTTAAGGATGGCATTGGCGGGCGCCAGCAAATTCTGCGCCTCTATCGCCCCATTCAGTATTTTGGCTATCGTGCCTATTTTGCCGGCGAGTCCTATGTGTCGAGTGCGGCGGCTTTCGAGCCTTCCACATTGGGCACCATCCCGCTTGCGCTGGTTAAAGATTTGATTGACCAAAACCGC
This sequence comes from Muribaculaceae bacterium, assembly GCA_017478855.1. GTDB lineage: Bacteria > Bacteroidota > Bacteroidia > Bacteroidales > Muribaculaceae > Sodaliphilus. The sequence goes on from JAFVCX010000028.1 coordinate 6,227, forward strand.
CGGCTGGCATGGTTCTTCATTCATGAACTTTCTCGCCATCTGGGAGGCAGCGACACAAAAATCGTCACCCTCACTCAAAAACACATTCGTGGCCGTTTGGCCGAGGCTCTGATGCTCATGCTTGACAATTATGGCTTGGAAGACGATGGCGAAACGCTCAAAATCTACATGGCACGCGAAGACTTGGCCAATTTGTCAAACATGACCACGAGCAATGCCATTCGCACCCTCTCGGCTTTTGTGCAAGAAAAAATTATCACCGTGGATGGCCGCCGCATCAAGATTGTGAATGAAGAGGCGTTGCGAAACATCAGCAAATTTGGATAAACAGCTATGATCATTGCTCAGCAAAAACGCCACGAGAACATTGCCGAATACTTGCTCTATATGTGGCAGGTCGAAGACATGCTTCGGGCTTGCAACCTCGACATGGAGGTCGTGAACCGCACGCTCGTCGACCGCTATGAGGTGAATCCTGACGCAAAACAAAAAATCAGTGATTGGTATGAGTCACTTTTGCTCATGATGCGGCACGAGGGCCTCAAGGATAAAGGGCATTTGCAAATTAATGACAACTTGCTCCATCAGCTGCAAGAGCTGCACGCCATGTTGCTAAAAAGTGACAAATTCCCCGAATACACGGCCGATTACTACCGCACACTTCCCTACATTGTGGAGCTGCGATCTACCATGCCGGAGCAAGAACGCACCGATGAGATTGAAACCTGTTTCAACGCGCTATATGGCGTGTTGCTGCTAAAACTCCAAGGAAAAGAGATAGCCACGGGCACTTTGCTTGCCATCTCGCAAATCTCTCATTTCTTGGGGCTGCTTGCCGCTTATTATAAAAAAGATGAAGAGCGACCGCTCTTTGCCGAAGATTAAATGCTGAACGATATGCCCATGAAACTTCTTGTGACAGGCGCTAATGGCCAACTGGGGCGCGAATTGCGTTATCTGTTAGATGATGATAGCCGATTCGAGGTCATCTATACCGATGTGGCCGAGCTTGACATCACCCGTCAGGCCGACGTGGACGCATGTGTAAGTTCACATCGGTTGGATTATATAGTCAACTGCGCGGCCTACACAGCCGTTGACCGTGCCGAGGACGACGAACCCGCGGCAATGCGGCTCAACGCTCATGCCGTCGAGGTGCTGGCCACAGCAGCGGCGCGGCATGGTGTCAGAATGGTGCATGTGAGCACCGACTATGTGTTCGATGGAGAAAGCTGTGTTCCTTATAACGAGGAAGATGCGCCTCACCCGCTATCGGCCTACGGGCGAACAAAATGGGCTGGAGAGCGGGCTTTGCTGTCCATTTTGCCACAACAGTCCATCATCTTCCGCACGGCGTGGCTTTACTCGCCACATGGGAAAAACTTTGTGAAGACCATGCTCGATTTGGGCAAGACGCGCGACGCGCTCAAGGTGGTGTATGATCAAGTGGGCAATCCCACCTCGGCCATCGATTTGGCGCGGGCCATCGTCACGGCTATTACCTATCCCACATGGCATCCGGGCATTTATCACTTTGGTAATGAAGGAGCTGTTTCGTGGTACGACTTCACAAAGGCCATTCACCGTTTGGTCGGCATCACCACTTGCAACGTGCAGCCCTGTCGCTCTGACGAATATCCGGCAAAGGCACATCGCCCCAAATATAGCGTTTTCGACAAATCAAAATACAAAACCACGTTCCAAGCCACGGTTCCTTATTGGATTGATAGTCTAACCTCATGCTTGGAGCGACTGAATGAATTAAAATAAAACTGATGGCAAACATTACTAACGAAATATCTCGTCGCCGCACATTTGCAATCATTTCGCACCCTGATGCCGGAAAGACCACACTCACCGAGAAGCTGTTGCTTTTTGGTGGAGCAATTCATGTGGCCGGTGCCGTAAAAAGCAATAAAATCAAAAAAACGGCTACCAGCGACTGGATGGAGATAGAAAAACAGCGTGGCATCTCGGTGGCCACGTCGGTGATGGGCTTTAATTATGGTGACTACAAAATCAATATTCTGGACACTCCCGGTCACCAAGATTTTGCCGAAGACACCTATCGCACCCTCACTGCGGTGGACAGCGTCATCATCGTGGTGGATGTGGCTAAAGGCGTTGAGACACAAACACGGAAACTCATGGAGGTGTGTCGCATGCGCAACACGCCGGTAATCATTTTTGTGAACAAACTCGACCGTGAAGGCCGTGATCCTTTTGACATCCTCGACGAGCTTGAAAAAGAGTTGCAAATCAGCGTGCGTCCTTTGAGCTGGCCCATCAATATCGGCGCAAAGTTCAAGGGTGTCTATAACATCTATGAGCACACCCTCAATCTGTTTAAGCCCGACAAGCAGCATGTGACCGACCGTGTGGAGATCAGCGACATTAACGACAAGGCCATTGATGCGGCTGTGGGTGAAGCCGACGCTGAGAAATTGCGTGCCGACATTGAGCTGATCGATGGCGTGTATCCCGATTTTGATGAGAAAGACTATTTGGATGGGTTGGTGGCACCCGTATTCTTTGGCTCGGCACTGAACACATTTGGCGTGAAAGAATTGCTCGATTGCTTCGTTCGCATAGCCCCCTCTCCTCGCCCTGTCACGGCCGAAGAGCGAGTGGTGAATCCCGAAGAAGAGAAGTTTACGGGATTCGTGTTTAAGATTCATGCCAATATGGATCCTAACCATCGCAGCTGCATCGCTTTTGTAAAAGTATGCTCGGGCGTGTTTCACCGCAACGAGAACTATAAGCATGTGCGCAGCGGCAAAACGTATCGTTTCTCTGCTCCCACGGCTTTCATGGCCCAGAAGAAAGAGATTATCGATGAGGTATATCCGGGCGACATTGTGGGACTGCCCGACAATGGCATTTTCAAGATTGGCGACACACTCACCGAAGGTGAGAATCTGCATTTTAAGGGGCTCCCCAGCTTTTCGCCCGAAATGTTCAAATACATCGAGAACAGCGACCCCATGAAGACCAAGCAGCTCAATAAGGGCATCGACCAGCTCATGGATGAGGGCGTGGCGCAGTTGTTTGTCAATCAGTTCAACAACCGAAAGATAATTGGCACTGTGGGACAGCTGCAATTTGAGGTGATTCAATACAGATTGCTGCATGAGTATGGAGCGCAATGCCGCTGGGAATCCATCAATCTGTTCAAAGCCTGTTGGATAGAGAGCGATGACGCTGAGGTGCTTACGGCATTCAAAAAGCGCAAGCAGCAATACATGGCACGCGACATTGAAGGCCGCGACGTGTTTTTGGCCGATTCTAATTATGTGCTGCAAATGGCACAACAGGATTTTCCGAAAATTCGCTTCCATTTCACCAGTGAATTTTAATGATGATGATTCGCACTTGCGCCGAAACGAAATGCTTTGAAATGTTGTGAGTGTGGCTGCAAATTTGTAACTTCGCAAAAAATAGATATACGCACCGGACATGTGTGCTTGTTAATTGCTTGACATCATGGAAAGATTAAAAAAATTATATGCGCAGTTTGTGGGCTCCCAACCCACCGATTGCAAATTGATGGAAAAATCAGGTTCAAACCGCCAGTATTACCGCCTGTCGGGAGTGCGATCGATTGTGGGCGTGCTGGGTGAGCTGCGTGAGGAGAATGACGCGTTCATCTACATGGCTGGTCACTTTCGCCAAAAGGGACTTCCTGTTCCCGAAGTCTATGCGGTGAGCGACGACCACATGGCATATATTCAAGAAGACTTGGGCGGCGATATCTTATATTCCAAAATTCGCACCAGTTGCGCTACGCAGACTTTCACAAGCGATGAAAAGTCGCTGCTGTTTAGTGCCATGCGCCAGCTTTGCGACTTCCAGTTTAAGGGAACTGAAGATTTTGATTACTCAATTTGCTATCCGGCCGCCGCGTTTGATGAGCGGTCGATCAAGTGGGACTTAAACTATTTTAAGTATTGTTTCCTAAAACCCACCCATGTGGGGTTTAACGAAGAAAAACTGGAGTGTGATTTTGAGCGTTTGACGCAAGACCTGCTGGCTGTGCCCAGTCAAACTTTCATGTATCGCGATTTCCAGTCGCGCAATGTGATGGTTCGCGCTGACGGCTCGCTTGCTTTCATCGACTTTCAGGGTGGCCGACGAGGCCCATACTATTATGACGTGGCTTCGTTTGTGTGGCAGGCCAGAGCCAAATATCCTGATTCTTTGCGCCGCGAGCTGGTGAGCACCTACAAAGCGGCCCTCAAGCAATATGTGCCCGATCTGAATGATGAAAAGTTTGAGCAGAACATGCGTCTGTTTGTCCTCTTCCGCACGTTGCAGGTGCTTGGTGCCTACGGTTTTAGAGGGTATTTTGAGAAAAAACCCGACTTTATGAAAAACAGCATCATTCCGGCTGTGGCCAATCTCAAGAACCTGATAGCCGACCATTCGTTTGAATCTTATCCCCACTTGATGGAGGTGGTTCGCGCTATGGTGGGTATGCGCGATTTCCAAGCCGATACAGATCGCGAACTGGTGGTGAAAGTCATGAGCTTTGCATATAAAAAAGGCATCCCGCACGATGAGAGCGGAAACGGTGGCGGCTATGTGTTTGACTGCCGTGCCCTGAACAATCCGGGCAAATATGACCGATATAAAAAATTCACAGGCCTTGACCAAGATGTCATCGAATGGCTGGAAAAAGAAAGCACAATCGACGGTTTTTTGCAACATGCTTATGCGCTGGTTGACGAAAGTGTGCAACGTTATGTGGATCGTGGTTTCACCAATTTGATGATTTGCTTTGGATGCACAGGTGGCCAACACCGCTCAGTGTACAGCGCGGAGCACACCGCTCGGCACATTCATGATAAGTTTGGCGTGAAGGTTGAGCTGATTCATCGCGAGATAGGACAGGAACAGACTTTTGAACGGGTTTCCGCATCATGAAGGCGATGATTTTTGCGGCGGGCTTAGGCACCCGTTTGCGGCCTCTCACGGCCGACCGTCCCAAAGCTCTGGTGGAGGTGGCTGGACAAACTCTGCTTGAGCGCAACATACAGAAACTTATTGATGCTGGTGTCAATGAAATGGTTGTGAACATTCACCATTTTGGCGACAAAATCATGGAGTTTTTGCAGAAAAATGACAATTTTGGCATCACTATCCATGTGAGTGATGAACGTGATTTGTTGCTCGACACCGGAGGGGGAATCTTGAAAGCGCGTGAGTGGTTTGATGGCGATGATGAACCTTTTGTCGTGCACAACGTGGACATCATTTCTGATTTTGACATGACCGCCCTTCTTCGTGCTCACCATGCGATGAATGCCGATGTCACCATTCTGGTGAAAAGTCGTGCTACACAACGCTATCTGCTTTTTAACGGGCAAGAGAAGCTGAGTGGCTGGGTGAACAAGCGCACCGGCGAAATAAAGGGTGATGTAAAACGCTATCAGGAGGGGTATTTGCATGAGCTGGCCTTTAGTGGCGTGCACGTGCTCTCCCCCACCGTTTTCCCTGCATTGGAGCGTTATGCGAATGACGCAGGAAGCGTTTTTTCCGTCATTCCATTCTATGTACAGCAGTGCTCACAACTCAATATATATGGCTACCAGCAGGCCACGGACTATCACTGGTTTGATGTGGGTAAACCCGAAACACTCACGCAAGCTGCTCAATGGTTGTCAGAATTTGACAAATAATCAATCGGCGGAGTTTGTCAGTTTTTGACAACTCCGCCGATGTAATGAATGCGCATAGCTTATCAAAGCGTTATTCAACAGGGCGCAGGGCATCAATAGCCGTTCCGGAAGGAGCAACCATAAGGGCCTCGTCGTCCTCATAGTTTTCAAAATCACCGGCAGGCTTAATGGAGCACAGCGCTTGCAGCAGAGCCAATGTGGCCGGCGTGCCGTCAGCCTTTGGGCTGAAAGTACCCGCAATTTTCCGGACATTGGGGAAAACAAGGTCGAAGTTGCCGTGTTCAGTGGCTGCAAAAAATCCTATCGGACAATTTGAGAACAAACTTTTAAGACTCTCATTCTCAAAAGCGTAACCTTCTGTCTGCTCGTAATCAAGCATCTTGACGTAGAGTATCTTATCAATAACGCCCAGCTTGATCATCTTATTATCATATTGATAGACATACTCCCCGTCGTAGATTTCAGGCGCCTGCCCCATCATGGTGGCGAAGGTGCTGATTTGGCGCAGAATCAAGTTGGGATTGGTGGTGCGCGCGGCAATCACACCATTCCATTCGCCTTCGAGATGTGGATCTTGTGCGGCGGCAATCGCTATGGGGCCATCAATGGTGGATAGAATTTCATTCAAGTTGATGCGTCCTATGTAGGGCAGTTGCGAGAATAGTGTGGTTAACTGCTGAATTTGTGGCAGCTGCACAAAATTCTCTCCTTTGACACTCATCATGCCAATGTAGCTCATGGAGCCGGGAATAGCTTTCAAGAAAGAATTGTCGGCTTCAGAAAGCGTGGTGGCCAGCAGCTGGTCATATTGACTGTTGTCGGGCGCAATGATATCAGCTTTCAGTTCGGCTGAGTCATCATTTAGTGCAATGTGACATGTGATGGCCTGAATGTCACTTTCAGTAAAAATCTCAACCAAAGGAAATTTCTGGGCAATATCACGATAAGCGGTGCTTTGTTTCAATAAGAGCTTCACGCCCTGTTGTTGCATATAGGCATTGATGGCCTCATCGGCATCGATAGTTTTTTTGATAAGGTCGTCAGAAAGCGCATTTTTTGCCGGTTTGGCAACATAGCGGACTGCTGCGCTGATGGCCATTTCTTCATCGGCTTTCTTGTGCGTGCGCCCCATGAGCAACACCTTGTCTTTTATGGCATACAGGATTCCATTGTGATAAATGTAATCAATTCCATTTTTGTGGGTCTTGAACACTTCGGCTGTGCGACGCGTGATGACTTCTTTCGTTTTGCCAGCGTCGGAAAGTGAGGCCACGGCAACCCCTAAAAAAGTTTTGTTGGTAAAGAACAGGTAAGCTTTTGTGTCGGTGGAAATGCCTGAAACGGGGAAATCTCTCACCAGCATGCCCAGCGGGGATGTGTCGTTTTCGTCGATGATGGCCGAGAGTGATTCGGGCAACTTTAATTTACCATCTTGTAAAATGGTGCTTTTGTCAAGAATCTCAGGAACATTGATGCTGATCACCCCTATCGCATCGGCCGGAATCATTTGTTCGAGCGCAACATTCTTGCTGGAGCATGAGCATAGCATCAGCGCAACAGCCGCGCACAATCCAAGAATTTTAGTAAGTTTCATTATAGGTCACAGATGAAAATATGTGCAAAATTAGCTTAAACCTTACTATTGGCAAAATGATGACAGATTTTTTTAGAAAATCAGTTGTCAAGAGGCTTGGGATTGGTGTAAGTGCCATCGGGGTTGCGCCACAAGAAACCTTCATCGGTGAGAAAAGTGACCATCTTGATGATGATATCTTTGGGGAAAGAAAGGGTGTGAACAAAATCTTCGAGCCGCCGAGGTTGTAGCTGCGCCATATAGAGAATGCCGCTCTGCACGTCTTGTGTGGTGGTGCGCGCCCGCTGTTTTTGCTCGATACAGTGGTCGCAATGGCCGCAGAGGCATGGCGGTGTTTCCCCGAAATACTGCAACAGTTCATTTTCTCGGCATTGGGCTTGACCGAATGCGTATTTCAGCACGGCCTCAACGCGAGCCGTCATGCGTTCTTTCAGCACTTCATAGACCGTTTTGGGGATTTGAATGTATTTTGTTTCCTCACGAGAGGTGTTGAATATGATGTAAGGAGAGCGCTTGCGAGGCACATAATGGATGAAATGCCTTCTCGTCAGCTCAAGTAAAGATTCATATACTGTTTGCGCATTTGCTCCGGCGTGCTTGGCAATCACATCTTCGTTGACAAACACATAATCGGCAAACAGCCCCGGATACAGGCGCAAGACCGTTTGCAAGACGCGATCGGCCTCGGAACCGGCAGAGCTTATGTTGTATAATTCCTCTTTTGGGGCAAGAATGGTGATGCGTGACTGCGCATCAACGTCTTCAAGAAACTCGATAAGCCCGGAGCGTGATAAAATTTTCAACGCATTATGGGTGGGCAAAATGGGCAATTTGAATGTAGAACAGAACAAGTTAAAGTTAAATTCGTACATTTGGTTGAAGCCTTCGCCCACGGCAACATGAAGAAAGTTGGCCATGCGCTCATAGGTTTGCTTGATAAAATCACGCGGCGGGAAAGTGTCGGTGATGTGCCTGTGAAGCGTGCGCTTGTCGTTATCCGACACCAGCATGACAGCATAGCTGTGTTTGCCGTCACGCCCCGCTCTGCCGGCCTCCTGATAATATTCTTCAAGCGAGTTGGGCACATCCACGTGAACCACGATTCTCACATCGGGCTTATCAATACCCATGCCGAAGGCATTGGTGGCCACTATGATGCGGCACTCGTCGCTCTTCCATTTATTTTGCTTGTCCTCCTTGTCTTCGGTTGGCAATCCGGCATGATAGTAGTCGGCGTTCAGCCCGTGTTTGGCCAAGTGGTCGGCAATGAGCTTGGTGCGTTGCCGGCTTCTGACATATACAATCCCTGTTCCGGGTACTGATTGCAGAATATGGACCAACTCGGAAAGTTTTTCGGTGGTGTGTCGCACCACATACGAAAGGTTGCTGCGGGCAAAACTCTTTTGGAACACTGCTGGGGTGCGAAATTGGAGCTTCTGCATGATGTCGGTAACCACCAATGGCGTGGCTGTTGCTGTGAGAGCGATGACGGGCACTTGCGGAAACAATTTGCGCACCTGTGCTATGTGCAGAAACGACGGCCTGAAATCATATCCCCATTGAGATATGCAATGCGCCTCATCGACCACTATCAAATTTACAGGCATGTGCCGAAGGTGGTCAAGGAAATTCTGCGATGAGAGCCGTTCGGGAGAAACGTAGAGAAACTTGCAGTTGCCAAGCTTGCATTTTTCATAGGCACGTCGCATTTCAGGCACCGTAAGCCCGGCATGCAAATAGGTGGCTTTTATGTGCCGCTCAATCAAATGATCCACTTGGTCTTTCATGAGCGACACAATGGGTGTCACCACCAGTGCCATGCCATCGAGCAACATGGCAGGCACCTGAAAAGTGATGCTTTTGCCACCACCGGTGGGCATGAGGCCCAACGTGTCGTGACCCTTGAGTGCAGATTCTATGATGTCTTCTTGCAGGGGCCTGAATTCATCGTATCCCCAATATTTTTTGAGAATCTCATGAATTCTCTGCTTCTGTGGCATCGTCATAAATTCTTATGCCTTTGATTTGCAGCTGCACGGTTCCGCTGCCCCTGTGACGATTTTCCTCTACTGTGTAGCAGATGTCGAAAGGCTTTCGCTCATGAATGTAGGGATAAAATTCGGCCATGCCAAACGCTATGCCGTTCATGATGCGCTTGCTGTGATTGTCAACCAATTCGAGTTTGATGTGCTCCATGTTGCGCCCCACCAGCTTGCTCGTGCCAAAATCTTGCACGTGGCGAGTGACAAACACCGGTTTTTGGTTCTCCGGGCCAAAGGGGTTGAATTGTTTGAGGCAACGCAAAAAGTCAGAATTGATTTCTTCGAAGAGGATTTCGGCATCGATGTCGATGGCGGGCGTGACTTGCTGGTCCTCGATGTGCCGCTCAACGTATTCGGTGAGCCTGCGACGAAATTCAGGAATATTCTCAACACGCATTGAGAGCCCCACGGCATTGGTGTGACCACCAAAGTTTTCAAGCAGGTCGCGGCATGACTTGATGGCTGCATACACATCAAAACCACGAACAGAGCGCGATGACCCAGTGGCCAGCCCGTTGCTATAAGTCAGCACCACCGACGGCCTGAAATACAGCTCGGCCAATCGCGAAGCGACGATTCCAATGATTCCTTTGTGCCAATTCTGGTCATAAATCACAATGGGTTTCTTGCCCTCAAGCGAGCGGCTGTGACGCTCAATGATTTCGTTGGCCTCAATGGTGATTTGCCTGTCGAGTTCTTTTCGGCTCTTGTTGTAATTGTCAATGCGATGGCTGATTTCGGTTGCCTCGGCATGATTGCGCGTGACCAGCAGCTCTACCGATTCTTGCCCGCTCTCCATGCGTCCAGAAGCGTTGATGCGTGGGCCAATCTTGAAGATGATGTCACTTATCGTGAGCTCTTTGCCCGAAAGTCCACACAACTTGATGATGCTCTTTAGCCCCACGCAGGGGTTGGAATTCAGTCGGCGCAGGCCATAGAATGCCATGACACGGTTCTCGCCGGTTAGCGGCACGATGTCGGCCGCGATGCTCACGGCCACAAGGTCGAGCATGGCCTCAAGCCCATGAGTGCCCAGCCCATTGCTCTTGGCAAATCCTTGCATAAACTTGAATCCCACCCCACAGCCCGACAGGCCTTTGTAGGGATAGTCGTCATCCAATCGCTTGGGATTAAGGATGGCCGCTGCCGCAGGCAACTCATCGTCGGGGACATGGTGGTCGCACACGATAAAGTCTATACCAAGCGACTTGGCATAAGCGATTTCGTCGACTGCCTTGATGCCGCAGTCGAGCACAATGATTAACTTGACTCCAATGCTTGCCGCATAATCAATGCTTTGTTTAGAAATTCCATAGCCCTCGTCTTCGCGGGTGGGAATGTAATAAACAAGATTGGAGTAAAAATTCAGAAGATATCTATAGACTAAAGCGACCGCCGTTGTTCCATCCACATCATAGTCGCCATAGACCATAATCTTCTCCTTGCCACCCAATGCATTGTTCAACCTCTCGACGGCACGATTCATATCCTTCATCAGGAATGGATCGTGCAGTTGGCTTAGCGAAGGACTGAAAAAAGCCCGCACGTCGTCGTAGCTCTTCATGCCGCGCAGCACCAATAGGCGCGCCACCGAAGGGCATTTGGCGAAGCGTTCTGCCAACTGTGCCTCGATGAGTTGTTCTTCTGATGTAAGTGGTAAGTAATTCCATTTACTTATCATTTATGTCATTTTTTA
>JAFVCX010000029.1 GCA_017478855.1 Muribaculaceae bacterium
GCTCACCTGTTTAATGTCTTTGCCTTGATTCTCATCTAAATTCCACACGTAGGATGCGGCTCCGCCCACTTTCACAGCCCGACTATCGCTCTCGTAGGTGTCAGAGCCGGCCTTGTTGGCTACCGTCATGTTAAATGAGAAATATCCTTGATTGGGATAATAAACAGTGGCTTTTTCGCCCGAAAGTTGTGTTTCGTTGGCACCGTTCAGAGTCCAGTCCCATTGCGTGGGAAAGTTGGTTGACGCATCGCTGAATGTGACCCATTTGTTGTTAGGGATAGAAATGCCGCCCCCCACTCGGTAATAGCCCGAAGCGGGCAGATTCACATCGGCAACCGGCTCGGCCACATGCACATTCACATAAGATGGACGAGTTGCTGTGGATGTCAGGCCATTGGCATCAGTCACAGTCAGACTCACGTCATACACACCTTCATGCCGATAAGTCACAATGGGGTTTTCTGCTTGGGAGGTTTCCGGTTGCCCGCCGGGGAAACTCCATGAATAGGCAAGTCCTGTTCCCGTGCTATAGTTTATGTAGTGGACTGATTCACCCTGATTGATGTTGGTTTCACTCACATCACCGCCTTTTTGAATGATTTCAAAATCATCGAGCAGCATCGAGTCGCCGTTCTTGCCCCAATAGTGCAAACGAATTCTGACGGTTCTCCCGGCCAAAGCTGAGAGGTCATAGTTGATGTGCCGCCAATGATAGAACTGATACGCGGTATCAGTATCGGCATACTTTGTCCCCTGCAAAACAAGAGTTGAATCTCAAGTTTGCTCGTCAATCATACAAATGGTGTAGTCGTAATTCTTGGTGATGTCAATGCCCGTGCTTGTCTTGAACACGCCCGGACAAAGCCAAAAACCAAGATTGCTGTTGTCGAGCACAGTGATGGGTTGAGAAGTGCCCACTTCATTTTGATAGGTAGTCCGGCTGTAGGCGATGGCCAGTGAATGGGTGCTTGCCGGATTGTAGGTCTTGTAATTGTCAACCGCTCCGCTCGATAGCGATATATATCCTGCGGTTGAGGCATACCAAGTGTTGCGGTTCGTGGCGGTGTTCTCCCAAGTCCATTGGTTGAACTCATCGCCATCAAACCCATTCTTGAAATATGTGTGGGTAGCCTCTGCCGACATGAACACAGCCTGAGGCTGAGCTAATAGACATGTCGAAAAAGAGGCCCACACAAGGCCAATGACAAGTAGATTTTTTTTCATAACTAACACTTTTAATTAATAATTATCACTATATGGCTCTAAGCCTTTTGCATAACACACGGCACAAATATACAAATTTATTTGAAAAAAATCAATGAAATTTGATAATTTTCAGTAAAAAGCAACAAACCGACAACATTTTTTCTTTATGTTGTCGGTTCGTCACATGAAAATATATTTTACTTGTTAGTTGCCCATATCGCTCAAGAATTGAATGCGCACCAGCCTCACTTCTTGCTCGGTGTAATCGCCATCGAAGTAGTCAATCGCTTCTTGCAGATCATCACTCTCGCTTTGACGGAAGTAATTGTACAAATCGTCGTGAATGTCTTTATCCATCGTGCTGTTCAGGTAATAGTCGATGTTAATTTTATAACCACTATAAACGATTGCTTCAAGCTCAGTGAGAAGGTCATCAAAATCCATGCCCTTATCACGGGCAAGGTCATCAAGTCCAATTTTGCGGTCGGTGCATTGGATTAGGAAGATTTTCACATTGCCCTTCCCCGCCACGGCCCGCATGCGGAAATCGTCGGGACGCTCAATCTCATTTTCCTCCACATGCAATTTGATGAGTTCTACAAACTCTTTGCCGTAACGCTTGGCCTTGCCATCGCCCACACCGGGAATGAGCCTAAGCTCATCTATGGTGATGGGATAGGTCGTAGCCATCGCTTCGAGTGATGGGTCTTGAAAAATCACGTACGGTGGCAAATGGTGCTCACGGGCAATCTCGCGGCGCAAATCCTTCAAGAGGTTGAAC
>JAFVCX010000030.1 GCA_017478855.1 Muribaculaceae bacterium
CAGATTCAGCCCGTGTGGCGAGCTGACAGACCGCAAAAAGGACGTTATCGTGAATTTTACCAGTGCGATGCCGATATCGTGGGCAGCGACTCTCTGATTAACGAGGTGGAGTTGGTCACCATGATTGACGAAGTGTTTAGCCGCTTCGGTGTGCGCGTGGCTATAAAACTGAATAATCGCAAAATCTTGAGTGGAATTGCCGAAGTGATAGGCGCTCCCGAAAAAATCATCGACATAACGGTAGCCATCGACAAAATGGACAAGATCGGCATAGAAAACGTGAATGCCGAGTTACTCGAAAAAGGACTGCCGCAAGAAGCCGTTGATGCTTTGCAGCCGCTGATGACCTTGTCGGGCACCAATGAGGAACGCATGACGACACTTTCCGCCTTGTTGCGAGAGAGTAAGATAGGCAAAAAGGGACTGGAAGAGATGCAATTTGTACTCAATGAGGTGAAAAAACTTGGCACAAAAGCAGTTATTGAACTTGATGTGTCTTTGGCACGTGGCCTAAATTACTACACCGGCACCATTCTCGAAGTGAAGGCTCTTGATGTGGCCATCGGCAGGATCACCGGCGGCGGCCGTTATGATAACTTAACGGGAGTTTTTGGCGTGTCAGGGCTTTCAGGAGTAGGCATCAGTTTCGGTGCCGACAGGATTTTTGACGTGCTGAATGCGCTCAATCTCTATCCGGCCGCCATGCTTGCTACAGCGCAAGTGTTGTTCAACAATTTTGGCCCGGCAGAGGCCACGGCCTCGTTGGCCTATGCCAAGCGACTGCGTCAATCTAGCGTTAGTGCCGAAGTCTATCCCGATGCCGCCAAGATGAAGAAACAAATGAATTATGCCAATGAGCATGGATATCCTTATGTGGCCATCGTGGGTGAGCAGGAATTGAGCGATGGCACCATCACGCTGAAAAACATGCTCTCCGGTCAGCAGCAATCATACACCATAGCCGACCTTTGCTCAGCCTTGAAGAAATGAAAAAGTATGAGCACATCATGCAACTGCCGCTCTTTAGTGGTGCGAGCGAGGAAAAAATCGCCGAGTTGGTCGAGAAGATTCCGTTTCATTTCTTAAAATATGAGGCGGGCGACCACATCTTCGAACAGGGCGAAAACTGCACTCACTTGCGCTTTATAGTGAATGGTGCGGTGAGAGTCATCACTAAGTTCCAGAATCTAAAAGTTTCTTTTGAACAAACGCTCGTCGCACCTCACGTTCTGGGTGCGCAGTCGCTTTTTGGAATCGACACCGCCCATCCCCACACCGCGCTGGCAGCAACGTCATGTGGCATTTTGCAGCTGAAGAAAGCTGATTTCATAAGCGTGCTTCAAAGCGACAAAGTGTTTTTGTTTAACATCTTAAACTACCTTTCGCTCAATTATCAACGTGGTGTTGCTTCACTCATGGGCATTCAAAGCAACACACCTGACGAACGACTCATGCTCATCGTCAAGTCGCTCTCACACCAGCATGCCTCCGATGTTCAAATTACTTTCACGCAAAAGGATTTAAGTGCCCTGTTGTGCATCACACGCGCAGGGCTTGCCAAGACTCTGCACCGTCTGCAAGAAGAAGGGCGCATCAGCCTTGTTTCTCCTTCGAAAATTGTCATTAATTGACAACTTCTGAAGCTGCGGGGCGGCTCACGATGTAAGCGCTCAGCAAGACCAATGCGGCGGCCACAGGCTTATCCCATGTGAGCACGTCTTGGCCAATGGCGATAGCCACCAGCGAAGCCACTACAGGCTGCAGATTGGTGTACACGCTCACGACCGTGGCATCAAGTCGTGCCATAGCATAGGGGATACAGAAAAATCCAAACACCGTGGCAAATAAGACAATGAACGACATTTCTGTTATGCCAACCCACATTGATGGCTCATTGAAGAGAGGTTGTGCGGGAAGTTCGCTGGCGGCAAATGGGAGCACTGCTATGGTCGATACAAGGAACATCCATTTCATTTGCGTGATGGAGGAATATTTCCCTGAAACTTTGCGGGTTACAATCAAATAGATGGCCCATGTAAGCAAAGAGCCTAAAGCGAGAGTGATACCAAGCACGTCGTTGCGCCCCGAACCCGAAATCCATCCCATATAGACCATCAACAACGCACCCACGATACCTATCAGCACACCTATCGACTTCACACCCGTGATCTTTTCTTTGATAAGCACGGCCGCCAGCAACATGACGGCAATAGGAGTGAGGGTTGCTATCAGTGAAAAATACACAGGATTGGTATAGGTCAGTGACCATGCAGCCAGTGTTTGAGAAACCGCGAATCCCAATAAGCCACCTATGATAATGATCCACAAATCGCGCCGCGCCACATTCTCTTTGGGTTGAAAAGCTGCAATAAGCCAGAAAATGAGAGCTGCACCGAAGCACCGAAAAAACATATAACCCATAGGGGTAAGATGGTTGCTTACCAAATCCTTTGTCACCGGCACCGAAAGTCCGAAAATAGTATTGGCCATCAATACGGCTATGTGGCCCTGCCACTTAGCAAGATGATTTGCTTCTTTCATTGCTTGTCGTTTGAATTATGGGGCGAAATTACAACATTATTTTATTCCCAACAAACATTTGCCCCACACAGCAACGAAATAAGGACACCTTTAACGGCATCCTTATTCACGGTAGCGGGACTGAGAATTGAACTCAGGACCTCCGGGTTATGAATCCGACGCTCTAACCATCTGAGCTATCCCGCCATCACCTAAATTTGCATTGCAATTACGCAGTGTTTTCGCAATTGCGAGTGCAAAATTAATACCATTTTTTGAACCTTGCAACTTTTTATTGCAAAAAAGTTCTTTTCATTGAATATATTGGCTGTTAATTTAGCAAAGCAAAATAATAATAACCAGCAAGTTTTGCACTTAATATTCAAGCAACTGTTTAAGCGCATCCTGAAGCTCATTTTCATCAATCAAACCCACCTTGCGATCTGCGATGGCATCATGATTAATAAAAATCAGCGTAGGAATAGCTTCCACTTGGTAGCGTTGCGCCTCTTCTGGATTTTCATCCACATCAACACGAACAAACCTCACTTGTCCGGCAAATTCCTCTTCAAGTTTGTCTATGATGGGAGCCAGCTGCCTACATGGCCCACACCACGACGCGTAAAAGTCAATGACGAGGGGTTGGTCGCCTTGCAGCAGTTCGTCCAACGTGTTTGGCATACTCTTTTCCGTTTCTGAGGTGGCAACGGTGCTTGTTTTCGTTTCTTTCTTCAAGCAAGAAGAGAAAATCAAGAGAACCGAAGCAAACAGCATAAGCAGTATTCTTTTCATCATAGTGTCATTCTTACGCGGTTAAAATACCCTTTCCTTGCCTAACAATCTCCGGCTCGCCTTGAGTGCAGTC
>JAFVCX010000031.1 GCA_017478855.1 Muribaculaceae bacterium
CCGGATCGAGAACCGCTGCGCCACCACTGTGTCCCTCGTCGCCTTCGGCATCACCGAATTCACGATCGAGAACGGCCATAAAGGGCGTGGGGTGCTCTAAAAATTGCCGGCCGGTTTCGGTCACTTTTAGCACGCCATAGTTCTCAATCGCTTTATGAATGTAGCCGGCAAGCACACCCTGCAATAGCAGTGACCCAAGAAATTTCAAATCTTTGTTCTCGGCACTGCCAAACACTTCCAGCTCGTCATGCCGGTAGCTTTTCACTTCATTGCTCGCATTGCCACCCACCACATTCACGATGTGCTCGGCTTTGAATCGTTCTTTCAGCAGAATGATGGTTTCAAGAATGGCACACATGTCGTCGGTCGCGTCCACACGTTTTTGCGGATGCAGACAGTTGTCACAGTTGCCACAATTTTCTTTATCAAAGTCTTCACCAAAATAATGCAACAAAGATTTGCGACGACAAACCGACGATTCGGCATAATTAGATGTTTCAATAAGCAACTGTTTGCCAATCTCTTGCTCGGCAACCGGTTTCCCCTGCATGAATTTCTCTAATTTCTGCAAATCTTTTTTTGCATAGAAAGTGATGCACTTGCCCTCTCCGCCATCACGGCCAGCCCTGCCGGTTTCTTGATAATAACCTTCAAGGCTTTTAGGTATGTCGTAGTGAATGACAAATCTCACGTCGGGCTTATCGATGCCCATGCCAAAAGCTATTGTGGCGCAGATGACATCCACTTCTTCAAGCAGGAATTTATCTTGGTTGGCACTCCGTGTGGCACTATCCATTCCGGCATGATAGGCCAGAGCCTTGATGTTGTTGGCGCATAACAGCTCGGCCAGCTCCTCCACTTTTTTTCGGCTCAGGCAATAGATGATGCCTGATTTTCCTTCGTTGGCCTGAATAAACTTGATGATGTCGCGATCCACGTCTTTGGTTTTGGGACGCACCTCATAGTACAAGTTGGGCCGATTGAACGATGACTTAAATACGGTGGCATCAGTCATGGCCAAGTTCTTTTGAATATCATGCTGTACTTTGGGCGTGGCCGTAGCTGTGAGGGCAATGATGGGACGCGGCCCGATGGCATTGATGATCGGACGGATATTGCGGTATTCAGGGCGAAAATCGTGTCCCCATTCCGAAATGCAGTGTGCTTCGTCGACCGCATAGAAAGAAATTTTCACATTGCGCAGAAACGACACATTCTCTTCTTTAGTTAGTGATTCGGGTGCCACATAGAGCAAGCGAGTTCGTCCGGAAATCACGTCTTGTTTCACTTGCTCAATGGATTGCTTATTGAGCGAAGAGTTCAAGAAGTGTGCGATGCTGTCGTCCTCACTATAATGCCGCATGGCGTCCACCTGATTTTTCATGAGAGCGATGAGCGGCGAAATGACGATGGCCGTGCCCTCCATCATGAGTGCGGGCAGCTGGTAGCATAGCGACTTACCGCCGCCAGTTGGCATCAGCACAAATGTGTCGCGCTCATGTAGCAGATTATCAATGATAGCTTCTTGGCTTCCTTTGAATGTGTCGAAGCCAAAATAGCGTTTCAGTTCGTCAATCAGTTGTCGGTTGTCGGTCATCGTTTCTAAAATAGGCAGTTATGATAAGTGTCATGCCGAGGTCAGCATTTCAAAATTGGAATGCTCAAGTTGTTCCTCGGCATAGGTTCTTGTCAGTCGGTATTCGCTCGTTCCCATTGAAGGTGTTTGATACATGACATCAATCATGATCGTTTCAAAGATGGAACGCAAGCCACGAGCCCCCAGCTTGTATTCTATGGCTTTGTCAACCACAAAATCGAGCACATCATCATCAATGGTGAGTGTCACGCCATCCATTTCAAGCAATTTATGATATTGCTTGACAATGGCGTTCTTGGGCTCGGTGAGGATGCGGCGCAAGGCTTGGCGGTCAAGTGGCTCAAGGTTTGTGAGGATGGGCAGGCGGCCTATTATTTCCGGGATAAGCCCATAGCTGCGCAAATCTTGCGGGGCAACAAAGTGCAGCAAACGCTGACGCTCCACTTGGCTCACATGATTGGTCGCTCCATAACCCACCACATGCGTGTTCAATCGTTGCGCGATTTTTTGTTCAATGCCTTCAAAAGCTCCTCCGCAAATGAACAATATGTTTTTTGTGTCGACCGCAATCATTTTTTGTTCCGGATGCTTGCGGCCTCCTTGTGGCGGCACATTGACCACCGAGCCTTCAAGCAACTTTAGCAAACCCTGCTGCACGCCTTCGCCACTGACGTCGCGTGTAATGGATGGATTGTCGCCCTTACGAGCTATTTTGTCAATCTCGTCAATAAAGACAATGCCGCGCTCGGCCTCTTTAACGTTGTAATCGCAAGCCTGAAGCAAACGCGTCAAAGGACTCTCGATGTCTTCGCCCACATATCCGGCCTCGGTGAGAACCGTGGCATCAACGATGGCAAAAGGCACCTTGAGCATTCGCGCGATGGTTTTAGCCAACAACGTTTTGCCCGTGCCAGTGGGGCCAACAATGATGATGTTGCTTTTTTCAATGTCAACACCATCGGACGACTGCTGTTGGTTGAGGCGTTTGTAGTGATTATAGACGGCCACAGAAAGATACTTTTTAGCCGTATCTTGTCCTATGACATACTGGTCAAGGAATGCCTTGATCTCACCGGGCTTGGGGAGAGTCGCAATATCTAATTCCTCCGCATCTTGTGCTTGTGGCAAATATTCACGAGTGATTTCAACGGCCCTCTGAACACAGTCGCTGCAAATGCACCCGTCAATACCCGGAAGAAGCAGAGTCACTTCTTTGTCAGAACGTCCGCAAAAACTACAATGCATCTCTGGTATTCTCTTTTTTGCCATGCCTTACTTGCCGCTTTCTTGAGAATTGCGTTGCAGAACCTTGTCGATCATGCCGTATTCCATAGCCTCGGCGGCTGTCATCCAGTAGTCACGATCGCTATCGGCATACACCTTATCATACGGCTGGCCTGAATGGTCACTGATGATGGTGTAAAGCTCCTTTTTGATTTTCAGGATTTCACGTGACGTGATTTCAATGTCGCTGGCTTGACCCTGAATGCCACCCATGGGCTGATGTATCATCACGCGCGAGTGCTTCAAAGCAAAGCGCTTATTTTTCTCGCCAGCCACGAGCAACACGGCTGCCATCGATGCCGCCATGCCAGTGCAAATGGTGCTCACGTCGCTTTGAATATATTGCATGGTGTCGTAAATGCCCAATCCAGCGTAGACCGAACCTCCGGGCGAGTTGATATACAAAGAAATGTCTTTACCCGTATCGGCCGAGTCAAGGTAGAGCAGTTGGGCTTGGATCACATTGGCCGTATAATCGTCCACTTGAGTGCCTAAGAAGATGATTCGATCCATCATCAGGCGAGAGAACACATCAAGTTGAGTGACATTCAATTTTCGCTCTTCCATAATTGTGGGCGAAATATAATTGTTGCTGACTGCCGCGCTATATTGATCAAGTGCCAGACCATTCATGCCCAGATGATGCACGGCAAAGTTTCTGAAATCGTTGTTCATATTTTTAAGGATTAGTCTGATTATCGTTATTGCATTTTCAAAGATACTATTTTTTTTTGTAATAGTGCGAAAAAATCCCGTTTTTTCGGAAAAAAGTGGGGAGCAACATCACTGCTGCTCCCCGAATGCTCTATATCGATAAAAAATCACTTGGATTCAAACAGTTTGTTGAACTCATCAACCGACACAGTTTTTTCATCGAGAGTCACAGCATCTTTAAGTGCGGCAAAAAAATTGTCATCAAAGACCCGTGTTTCAATTTGCTCTGCCGAACGTTCGTCTTTCATCATGCGATCGGCAAAATTGTTTACCACGTCTTCGGGCGCATTGTAAATGCCATATTGCGCCAGCTGCTGGGCGGCAAGGAAGCGGGCCATGCGCTTGCGGTCTTCGTCGTCCACTTTGACTTCGAGTTGCTGGGCGAGCTTGTCCTTGATGAGTTGCCATTGCAGTTGTTTCTTTGTGGCGGGGAACTGCTCATCAACTTCTTGCTGAGTGAGTTTTTCGTTACGAGAGAGTAAGAATCGTTTGAGGAAATCTTCGGGCAACTCTAATGTGCCAACTTGTTCAAACAAGGCATTCTCAACATCAATCGTAAAGCGATAGTTGCTATCGGCCACCAACTGAGCGGCAATGGTTTCTTTCAGTTTGGCGAAATATTCCTCTTCGTTGCTCGCTTGGTCTTTTCCTAATACGCTGTCAAAAAATTCTTGATTTAACTCAGCGGGCTCAGTCACCATGATTTCTTCAACAGTCATTTTGAAGTTGGCCTTTACTTGCTCGGCTTTATCCTTGTCAATGTTAAGCATGGCGCTCAATTCTGCTGCGCTGCTGGTGGCCTCGGCCGGATTGTAAATAATCTGATCGCCCACTTTCACATCAATAAACTTGTCGCGTTGGCTCTCATTAACATAGCGAGGAGAAAGCACAGTGCGCTCATTGTAGATGCCGCCTTCTACCTCATTGCCATTTTCATCAAGTTCAATTACCGAGCCACGAACCATCGAGTCGATAGCGGCCTTTTCTCCCGGCACTTGCTTGCCATAGTTCTTTCGATAACCCTCGCTCTGCTTGTCTACCATTTCTTGACTCACCTCAATATGATAATAAGGAACGGTGAGGTTTTTGTCGGCTTTCACCTCAAATTCAGGAGCCAAACCCAGATCGAATTTGAATTCAAAGTTATCGTTGTTCTTGAGGTCAACCGAAGTGCCTTGTTGCAACATGGGCTCTCCGAGAATCGCCAACTTGTTATTGATAATGTAATCTGTGAGGGCACGAGTGGCCATTCTGTCGACTACCTGCGCTTTCACTTCCGGGCCAAAAAGCCTTTGAAGAACGCTGGCGGGAACATGACCGGGGCGGAAACCTTTGATGCGCTGCGTTTGTCCCAAACGATTAAGTTCTTTTTTTACGTCGGCAGCATAGTCGTTGGCTTCGAATTCGACAGTTAGAACTGCATTGACCGAATCTTTCTTTTCAAAATTAACGTTCATTTCTATGTAAATCTTATTTGAATTGTTTGCTTTTCAAAAATCGAAATGCAAAATTACTGCATAATCGTCCCTTTGCCAAATTTAGGCCTACTTTTTTCAATACCTTAACGTTTTGCGAAAAGAAATGCCTCCTTGCGACAAGCAAGGAGGCAATGCAAGTGTTTTTTATTTGCGCAGCGTCATTACGACACCGTGAGCGCAATGTGATTTTCTTCGGCCATGCGACGCATGTTCATAATGGCATATCTCATTCGGCCTAAAGCGGTGTTGATGCTCACTTGAGTGCGTTCCGCAATTTCTTTGAAACTCATGTTGCGGTAATATCTGAGCAGCAGCACCTCGCGCTGGTTGTGTGGCAATGCAAGAATTAAGCGGTGCAGGTCGTTGTTGATTTGCTGCAGCACCAGTGAATCTTCGATATTGCTGTCACACAATTCTTTTTTATTCAGAATGTTGTAATCGGCATTATCGGTCGATTGCAGATTTTCTGATTTAACTTGTCTAAAGTGGTCAATTACAAGGTTGTGGGCTATCCTTGTGACCCATGCAGCGAAATGCCCATTTTCAGTATATCGGCCTTGCTTGATTGTGACAATAGCCTTGATGAATGTGTCTTGAAACACATCATCGGCCACTTCATCATTTTTCACTGCACCAAGTATATAAGAATAAACGCGATTTTTATGACGCTCAATGAGCGTGTCAAAAGCCTCGTTCACACCTTCGACATACAACTTCACCAGTTGTTCGTCGGACATCTTAGCCAAAGTTTTCATTACTTATTTAATTGATAATTGAAGTAATGATTTCTCGATAGGCAACTTTGTTTTTGATAATAAATTAATGTAAAATTTCTCGTCTGTGGCTCAAAATCATCATGAACCACGGGGCAAATGTACACAATATTTCACAAACTGCAAGCGAAAACTGCCAAAAAATGATAAAAATTATCATTCTCCGGCAATTTTGATGTGCAAGAAAGCTTTGAAAAGTTTCTACGCCATAGCACTTATTTGGCAAGCGACATGTTGATGCTTAACCCATAGTTACTATTGGTTGTGGGATAGGCCGTGGCCGACACAAGAGGCGTGTTAACCTGATGCTCAAAGAATGCACCCATTGTGACACGTTTGCTTGCTACATAGTTGGCTTTGAAATTGATGCCCAACGTGCGAGTGCCGCTGGTGGCTTGAGCACTGTTGTTCTCAATCTTGCGAATGAGAGCTGTGTTGTTGTTGAACTGAACGTCCAAGTTGAGCGTCAGGTCGTTGCTAATTCCTTTCTGTTGACCTTTCAGTTTGAGAACCTTGTTGAAGTTGGCAATCTTGTAACCTGCTCCAAAAGTGAAGGAACGTGTAAATGTTTCCACTAATTGCCCGGCAGCGGTATTGAGCGTGAGTGTGCGGGCATCGCGATACTCACTATTAAGGGTGATGCCGCTCAGAGTTGTGGCGTTTACGCCAATAAGTGGCGCGAATTTCTCGGTAATGGTTACAGATGAGATGTTGAATGGCGACGATGGAATGGCTGCTCCGGTGAGAGCATCTTGCGTGAAGCCCAAACCATTTCCTATTTCGACCCAATCAGTGAACGAGTTAAACGACCCCACAGAATAGGTGCACTGATAGGCATGCGTCAGTGTGAATGATTTGAATCTCTTGGCAATGGCCGGAATCTTAATTAATCCATCGTATGTGAGCCGCCAGTTGGGCAGGATCTCTCTTAATGCCGGGAATGGATTTAACGTGACCGATGATGCTTTCTTGCCCGAATAAGCGGCAAGGAATGCCGGGATCAGCACATCGCTGCTCGAAGGGTTAACCGTGCCATTATTCGGGTCAAACTCATGACCGGCATTAATGGTGCCGGCAATGAATCCACGTTCAGGATAGGTTTTGCCCATGTATCTGCTTTCGAGGCGCGACGCGATGATAGGGATATTGGCGAGAAACTCATCGAAAGTGGAGCTGCGATAGCCATTGTCGGCATTAACTCCGCGCAAGGCCGTGGCAAGAGCCATGTGAGTTTTGGTGTAGCTGCCCGAGTAAACGGCAGTCGCATCATCAAACATGAATTGAATTTGGCTGGTGCGGTTATCGGTGCGATTGCCTGTGAGGGTGATTTTCAATCCACGTATGGGTTCAAGTTGCACTTCTGCATTAAACACTTGAGTGCGGGCGAAAAGTGCGGGCGAGGTTTGTGTTTCATCACCCAATAGCCAGCCATTTCGCTTGGCCTTCTCAATATAGCTCTCACCCGTGAAGCCAAAGGCGAAATCAAGCCCCGGAGCCATCACGTCATAGTGCGTGGTTTGCCCGAACACATCGCCAATATCGGGAATGAACTGAGGCAAAGACAGGTTGCGCGTGTTGCGGAACCGCACACTCACGTTGCGCACGCTCATGGCCGCACGTGAAGCATATTGGCCAAGCTCCCACCAGAAACTATTGTGCTCGCTGATAACTTCTGTGACAGTAAACTTTAGGTTTTGTTCACCGGTCGTGAGAATGTCTACATTATTATTATCTTTGATCTTAAACTGCACGGCAAAAGGTTTGTTGTCGGTCGTAGTGGCCGTAACCTTCACCTTTTTCACGTTCAGGTTATGCTGAATCGTCAGTGTAGTGTCGGGCAAGAGCTTAAACGTGCGATTGAATTTTTTGGGTTTTACCTTCGTCTTGTTCTTGTTGCCTGCGTTGCTAAAACGCGCGTTCACTGCCTTAAGATAAGGCACTTTGTTGTAAAGTTGTTCTAATGCAAGTCGCACATCCACATTAAAGGACGACTGATTGGCAATCGTGTTTCCACTCGACACATCATCAATCACAGTTCCTCTATCCCAATTATAGTTGGCGCTATAGCTGGCCGAAGCTGTGATGAAGCTTAGGATGGGAATGGAATTGAACGGGGCTTTGTAGCTCGCTGTGAACGACTGGTTATATGCCCACGGTGTGCCCAAATCGCGAATGCTGCGCATCACCGAGTCGCGCCAATCTCGATATTCATCAGGGAAAAGTCGGCGGTTCACTTGTCCGACCGGCTCCAAAATATGGGCCGTAGTATTGCTGTTAAATGTAGCTGATAGCGATTTGGTGAAATTCCATGAGATAGAGAATTGGCGATCCCATAAGAAGTTTTTGCTCACTGCCACGGGTAATTCCACATCAATGCCCGTTTCATTGCGAGTTTGTTGCTCATAATAGTAGCGCGACATGTTGGTGTTGAATGCAATGTTAGCTGGCAGCCATCTGATTTCATACTCACGGAAGAACTTCATATTCTTATTCTTTTCGTTCACAAACCGGCGGAACGGGCGGAACGGTTTGGCATAGGGAGTCCAGCTATATTGGAAACTTCCACGATAATCATTGGTGTTTTCATACACATTGTCAGGGTCATTCAAGTGCTGTTTGTTGAACGAGTAGCTGAATGAGAAGTTCGCAGGATCCCACGGCATGGGGTTCTTACTCTTGATATCGAACTTCAATCCCGAAATGCTGAAACTTTTCACAGTGCGTTGCGTCACAGCATACTCACTAATGGAGTCTTTCTGCTCTTTTGTGTCGCAGGCATCAATGGCATCTTGCAAAAGAATGTCTTGATCCAGCGGGTTGTATTTGGGTGTGGTCTTTTCGTTGCTGTAACTATAATAGACCGGCGCATTCAGTTTCACTTTTTCAGGCAAAAAACGACCAGCGTTACCCTGAACGGCCACATTATACTGATCATAATCATCCAGTCGCCGGCTGCTCAGGCTTTGATTGACGGCTCCAAAACCATAAGTTTCTTTGTGGAATCCCACGTTAACTGTCGCCACATCACTCATGTTAAGCGTCATGTTGGCTTTTGCTGCCCAACCTCCATCGTTGTCAAAATCAGTGACACGCAATTCATCGGCCCACACCACGCAATCTTTGGTGGAATTGGCGTTGTTGGGCACACCTATCATCATCACTCGCACGTCGCTCAACGACGGGTTGCCCTGCACCGTTATCCGATGGTTAGGGTGGTCCGGATCTTGTTCGGTGAAACGCTGCGTGTAGCTGACGCTTTGGTCGCCTGCCATTTTTGCGGCATTGCGATGTTTCTTAACGGTTGTGAGCGCGTCGAGAGAGAGGTCGAGCATGTTGTTCTCGGGCCATACGCGCAAACGATCACTGCTGCTATTGGTGTTATAGCGGCCATGGGGCGTAAGGTCGAGAGGAATCTCATACTCATAGTAATTGTTTTTGATGTCCGACCCCAGTCGCACAAATGCCGATATGTCGCCATTGGCCAACGAGGTGGGATTCTCAATGGTGGATTCAGCATGAAGGAACATTTGCAGGCGCTTGTAGATGCGCAAGTCGAGGGTGGAGTTGCGGTATACGCCACGAGCATCACCCGGTTGCAAACCTTCAACAGTCATCTGCATGGACTGTTCGTTGAGCTGTGTGATTTGCGACTGACCGGAATCAACTATTCTGTTTACTCCCGGAGGAAGCACATAATTCACCGGCTCGCGCGACGCGTTTTCTTCAATATTTACCGTGTTGATATTGATGCTTCCTGATGCTGGCATGTCGCCACGCATATTCAAGTTATAATCATAGTTGCGCCACTCACCGCGCATCAGTTCAAGTGTGGCAAAGCGCAAGTGTGTGGTTTCTTTGAAGCCGGTAAGGAACATGCGAATGAAGCGTATGGTCGAGAAGTCGGTGATGCTTCCCACTTTCTTCTCATAGCTTCTCAATGGGATGCTGAATTGATACCAAATAGCTTTTTGCTTTTCCCCGTTTCTCACATTGGCAAACGATTCCTGTTTGTCGATGATATAGTTGGAGCCCACTCGCATAGAGTCGGGGTGAATGGCTATTCTGTATTGGAAATAGCGTTCGTATTCATTGAGCGTATTATCCTGGTTGATGTCCTCTACATCGGGCACACTGCGTGCACTTTGGTACAACCCATCACTTGCTTCATCTTGCGAGAGTGAGTTGCCTTCGGTGCCATTATAGTGCTTGTAGCGTTCCAAGATGTTCAAACGTTGCTCATCATAGTCATAACCGCGATAGAAGTGATAATTATCGCCCGCTGGGTCATTCAGAGGCGAAAACTGATCCTGCTCCATGCGGGTAATAGTGGTTGCTGGCAGCTTTTGGCGCAGCTTGTCAACGTATTCCTTATATGATGGGAATTCTTTTTCCTCATCGGTGCTCAAGCCATTCAAACCCACGTCTTGCTGCTTGCGACTTCCATTGGCCGTATCAAAAGTATAGGTGAGCGATGTCTGTGTGGAAACCTTGCCCCAATTCGTGGTTTTGATATAAGAAGAATCGACGTTAGCCCCCAAGCCATTCTCATAGCTTTTGAGCCCATCCTTTAAGATGTCCTCACTCACTTCACCCAAGTTAAAGTAAAGATAACCTCCATCTTTATTGGGGGTGTCATCATCAAGAAATGGATCAAGCATCCAGAATTGGATATACTCAATGTTTGATTGCTCAAAGTCGGTATTATCAAGTTTTCTCATGATGCCACCCCAGCGTTTCTCCGGGTGCAACAGGTTGCCCTCATCGTCAATGTTATCGGCATCCAAGTTATAGGGTCCTCGTTCTTTAGGATAGAACGACAGGTTCAATGTTTGCACCGTCGAGGATTCTCCATAATTCAATTCACGTCCCGGAAAGACCTCGCTATAAGGAATTTCACGGATATAGGGATTGGAGAGTTGGTTCAAGTCATTTTTGATGTATCCGGGCACATAGCTTGAATTACGTTGAGTGAATAGCCTGTCGATATAGTACCATGCCAACAAAGAACGGTTTTTGCCATAATCCACATTGTTGCTGAGAGCGGCTTCGGGGAAAAGAGCGTCGGCACTGCCATCATAAGGGGTCGAAGCCAAGAACCATGCATACGGTGAACGAAGATCGATACCTGATTGGGTCGACTCAAAATCATCAATATAACTGCTGCCACGGTTGGAGCCGGTGCGTGCCTGATGTGGCACCAACTGAGCAAACTCTCCGGTAAAACTCAGAGTTGACGGAGCGGTAGCATTAAGGGTGGGAATTTTGTTGAGTAAGTTTGTCAGCCACATGAACTTTGTGTTATAGCTCATGTTCAGTCCCCAAATGGTGTTGTTGATCAGCTCATCGCCTATCGCCACTTTTTCAGTGATAGATTTTTCTCCATAGTGCATAATGGTTCCGCCTATGTTGAAATTCTTATTGAACTGATAGTTCAAATCCAAACCGAGCAACGTTTTTCGCTGCATACTGAACGTGCTTTGATTTTCCAGCGACACACTGATGTTTGTGCCGGCATCAATGATGCTTTGGTTGGTAATTGTAACCGTACCCATCGTGTAATCGACCGTATAGTCACTATTTTCGGTAAGGGTCACGCCTCCCGCAGTCACCACTACCGAGCCGCGAGGCACATTCATCGCATTCAATCGTATCACATTGCCCGACGATGCCTGATACTCACCTTCGAGCACGAACTTGTTTTTATCTTGATATTGCCGGGCGACGGTGAGTGTGCTGTCATACAGTTCTTCATAGACGTAGGCATTAGCAATAGCATCATTGTTCATGGCGCGACGCAAGTGCGAGCCGAATGGTTCAACGACGGGGAAAATGATGCGCCCCGTTGAAGTGTTGACCGTATAGTTCTCAATGAAGTCAAAGCGACCGTCAATGTTTGATTCTTGGTTGGCATCAAGGCGGTCAAGGTTCATTACTTGCAACAAGGGCTTGCCGTTGATATTACCGGCCGGGATGTAAGTCAACTCTGTTCCCGTCGTGTCACTCAAATATTTAATGTTGAGCTTGAAATTGGTTTTCGACACCGAATAGGCTCCCAGTGCATAGATGTTTTTCATCATCAAGTCCCATGTGGGAAGATAGGGCGACGTGGTGGTGCCCTTCAGCATTTTCACGTATAATGATTGGTCAGTGCTCGTGATATCGGCCGAGAACTCGCCCACTTGATAGGTTTTTCCGCGATAAGTGTATTGAAAAGCCACCGCAAGCACCTCATCAGGATTCAGTGCCTGCTTGAGTTGTATATACCCAAGCGACGTGTTCAGCGTGTATTCTGATGATGAAAGCAATCGGGCAGACTCGATTTTCTCATAATCACGACCTCCTTCAAACCCAAATGCCTGCAACGGCGCTAATGCCGTCGACGCTTGGCTGATGTAACGGGCATCAGGATATTGAGTTTTGATTTCTTCAAGCAAATTGTTGCTTGTGTTTGACGGATTGTCGGCTGTTAAATCTCCTGTCCAGTGCGAGTTGCCTATGACGCGATTCTCTCCCAAGTCCATCATGGCCATGATGTTGCGAGCCTCGCTGAAGTTGCCTCGTTTGTTGGTAATCCAAACCTCTATGCGGGTAATGTTGATACCACTCGACACCAGCGGCAATCGGCTGCACCACGAATCGTAGTTGTCGCGGAAGAAGTGCGTTAGAAAGAAGTTGCGGTTTTGGTCGTACTTGTCGGCTGTGATATAGAATGAGGTTGTTTGCGCTCCGCCTTTGGTGTTGACCGTTTGCGACTCGCTGTTTTGCTGCGACACCAAAGCTGTAGCCGTCAGCTTGCCAAATTGCAGCTTGGTTTTCACGCCAAACAATGCGGCACTACCACGAATGAGTGAAGAACCTGTGGTCATGCTCACATTGCCTGCCTCGATGTTCTTGATGATTTCGTCTTCTTTGCCCTCATAGGCCAGTTTCAAGTTCTTGTTGTCGAAGTCAAATGTGGCATTGGTGTTATACGACATGTTGAACTTCATTTTCTCGCCCACCGAAGCTGCCACGGTGGCGTGAATCTTTTGGTCGATGTCAAAATACGTTTTCCTTCTGGACGCGACCGACATGGCCGGGTTGTCGGTCTTGTTGCTCTTCACTCCCATATTGACTGTGACCGAGCCTTGCGTCTTGAGCTGCACTCCTCCGGGGCCGAAAATACTTTCAAGAGGCCCAAGGCCAAACTGCATATCGAGGAAATTAAATGGATCGTTTGCCTTTTGCTCGGCACTTTCGGCGTTCTTCTGCCTGTAATATTCCATCATGGACTGGCGAATAGCCAAATTGTTGTATTCGCTGGCCGAAAGAATAAAAGGTGTCACAATGTCGTAGTCGCCAAGTCGCGTGTGTATCACATAACAGCCAGTTTCATAATCATATTCGGCTTCAGTGGTGATGTTGCCCGGCGACTTCAGGTCGAGAGAATATTCGCTTTCACCCTGCACATCAGCATAGTTGCCCGGCACTGTGGGCCGCACGTTAAACGGCAAGTTCAATGTGTCGGCAGGATTGGATTTCTTTTGAGGTTGAGATGGCTGAGTGGGAGTGGGAGGTGGTGGCGG
Source organism: Muribaculaceae bacterium (assembly GCA_017478855.1). Lineage (GTDB taxonomy): Bacteria > Bacteroidota > Bacteroidia > Bacteroidales > Muribaculaceae > Sodaliphilus. The sequence goes on from JAFVCX010000031.1 coordinate 13,412, forward strand.
TGGAGCCAGCTTAGATGTCACATACTGCGCGAGAGCCGTGTCGTTTCCGGCCAAAAGCCCTAACACAGTGCCCACAATCACAAAAATCCATATTTTGTATCGACTTTTCGTCATCACATCATTTTAAGCGCCTGCTTGATTGCCTGCTCCACTGTGATGTCGGGATGCTGTTGAAATAGTTTTTTCAATGCTTTTTGCGACATCTGCTGGGTGAAGCCGAGCATAACAAGTGCAGCAAGCGCTTCGTCAAAGACATGCCCTGCCGCTTGGCCAGTTTCTTGTATTAACGTAACCTCTCCCACTTTTATTTTATCTTTAAGGTCAACTATTATCCTTTGGGCGGTTTTCGCTCCCACTCCTTTCACATTTTTCAGCAATGCAACATTTCCTGATGCAATGGCCTGCCTCAGCTCTTCGGTTGAAGCCGAAGACAATATCATGCGAGCCGTGTTAGGACCCACGCCCGACACACTTATTAGGTGCAGAAAAAGTTCTCGCTCGGTCTTGTCGATGAAGCCAAACAACACATGGGCATCTTCTCTAATCGCCTCATACACATATAGTCGAGCCTGTTTCAAGTCACGGTTTAACGCATCATAGGTAACCAATGATATATTTAACATAAATCCCATGCCATTACAATCAACCACGACATAAGCAGGATTAAGTTCTTCTATTTTTCCACTGATATAATCGTACATATTCTTAACTGTTTGACATTATTTCATTAATAATCGAATTGATATCGGCTACGTCAATCATTCCGTCGCCATTCACATCAGAATAATCCACTTTGGGCGATTTCCCCAAAAGGATGTTGATCAGCATATTCACATCACTCACATCCACCGCTCCATCTTTATTGATGTCGTGCCGGTTCAAGTGGTTTCTCACATAACGGAGAGTGGCCATTACATCGAGTTTACCTCTACCCCATCGTTGTGAGTTGGCCGGAGACAGCACAAATTCGTCAGTTATTGCAGTCTGATCAAATGCCTGCCGAATTTCTTCGGGCGACAAATACGGGTTGAGCTGAAGCATTAAAGCAATCGCACCGCTCACCACAGGGGCCGACATGGACGTGCCGTAACACGGGCCATAAGGGTATTTCTCGCCATTTGCCTCTTGGATTAAAACACAGTTTTTTGTTGCGATGCTCGATACGGAGTCATAACGGCTGGCCGACGACACAAGCACCATTCCCGGAGCACAGATGTCCGGACGAGCTATCCCTCTCGCGTCAGGTCCCCATGCAGAGAAGTACGCGATGTCGCCCACAGGCTTTGCCCTGTTGTAATAGAGCGGTTCTCCATTAAGCTGCGGAACTGATTGCCGAGAGATATAGGCACCTACCGAGATGGCCTTGTCACCAGTGGCCAAATCACTTATTGAACCTTCGTTGACACCGGTAGTCTGCCCTGCTCCATAAGCCATCAATCTGAGTGTTTCCCCCACCCACAAATTGAAGTTCGGGTCAGAATCGTTAGAAGTGACATTCAGGCCTAACCTATATTGAGTCGCATCTAATGGCTTGGCGGCAATTTCAAGCACGGAATGAGTGCGGTCGCCACGCTCAATTTGCTCGCCAAAGTATAAATTGCCTGTCATATACTTGCTCCACAAGCTATCAGCATCAAGGCTAAGCGTCACCACCGAATCAGCGTCAACATCATATCCACTCAACGGAATGGACAAGATTTGACGTTTATTCTTTATATCCATCAGGGTAACTTCAACGCGATGGTGATGCCCCGGCGACGACCACAAAGATGCATAACCACTGAATGTGCTCGCATAGCGCTCGATGGTTGTGCGCAGTGTGTCAGTTTCATTTCTAAAAGAATAAGGCAAGTGCATGCGATAGGATCCAGTGTTGTGGGCCGACACCACGAGGATGCGTCCCTGGCCGGAGATAGAGTCAAAGAGCTGGCATAGAGGCGAACTGCCATCATGCGGGCCATCGGTAGCCCCAAGACTCATATTGACCACAGCCGGCATGCCTTTTCGGGTGGCATAGTCAAAAATGTAACGAACGCTTTGCGCTATTTCATCATCGTACAGAGTGGGCATGGCACATACTACGATGTGAGCTTCGGGAGCCACGCCGCCATAACCATTCAAGCGAAAGCTGCCTGCCGCCGTGCCAGTTGTGTGAGTGCCATGAGATTCATTGGGCGTATCGGTAGTTAGCCGGGCTATTTGTGCCGGAGTTTCATAAAAGCTGCCCTGCAGCGTGTCGCCGTCTATTAAGGGGTGAACGCCTGTGGTGTCATGCGGCAAGAAAACCGACACCACCCTACTCTTTCCCGTGCTATCACATAAATTAATATGATTAAAATCAACTCCCGTGTCAATCATTCCAATTACCACCCCTCGGCCGGTACAGTTGAGCAAAATGGAATCTTTTGGCATGACTGGCATTTCGCCTACAAACACATGAGCGTCGGCCAAAGCGGAATCGTTAGTAAGTTCAAGTGGCATCGTCAGAGCAAAGGTTTTCACATCTGCGTCTTTTTGCGGCACATGACGCAAAATTCTATGTGGCTGTGCCATGCAACTAAGAATCCACACAACAAGCATTACTATGACGATTATTCTGTTACTCATGGTCGCAGCCTATTAAGAATCACATTCACTACCCTATTAATATCGGCCACATCTGTTATTCCATCGCCAGTCACATCCGTTTTTTCATCGTATCTTAGGCCGAGAATCACATCAATAACCAAATTTGCATCGGCCACATCTACCACTCCGTCACAGTTGACATCGCACTGATTGCGCATCATGGCAAATGCTCGCAATATCCCTTGTAGAGCATCAATTTTGCCACTTCCCCAACGAACAGGATTTGATGCCGTGAAAACGTCGTTGGTGGAGCTTTCCGTCAGGATCTCTTGTATTTGTTGTGGTGTCAAAGAAGGGCAAGCCTGCTTCCATAAGGCGATTATTCCCGCTACACAAGGAGCCGACATAGATGTGCCCGACTTTATTGCCCAACGATGCTGCATAGCATCATCATCGTAGGCGACAAACACTGGAGTATTATCTTTATCTCCGCTCACCGATGATATTACGCCCACCCCGGGAGCTGCCACCAAAGGAAGGCTCCTGCCATCGGGCAGAGAACCATAACTGGACGAGGGTGCTATGTTGCCCCAAGCGATGCCATTGGCCGTTCGAGCCGCAAAAGAGCCCACCGAAATAGTGTTGCGCCCTGTGGCCATGTCGTTAATGCTATAAACCGAGCTGCCCATCTCATATCCAAACAACCCCATGCGCTGAAAGTCGCATCGGGAATCACAAGCCCACACATCGAGGTCGGCTTCTGATTGGCAGTGATATTCAAGCACCCATTTATAAGCAGTTTTACTTATTGTGGTGTTGAAGTTGACATATATGCGAAACTTCCCATTGATAGGGTCAATGCCGGCAGCTACACGAATGTTTCCTGTGGCCAAATCTGGCTCATTAATTGAAAGCACTGTGTCATTACGCACTTCATCGAAGCGAAACTTGATTTCATCCTCACGAGTGTCAAGTAATGAAATGCTTAATGAAATGAGTGATGAGTTTCGGCACCATGCATCCACCTCGGCGTTCCCGTTGGTCGATGATGTGCGCATGATAGTAGCCAATCGAGTCCCCGCTTCGCCCTGTGCCGGATCAAATTGCTTGTGCAGATACCCGGCACGATTGCCTTCGTTCCCGGCACTTAACACAATCACGGTGCTGTCGGTTGATATTTCGTCAAAAGCCCGAGCAATCCAACTACTACCATCGTGAGGCCCTTCGTGGCCGCCCATGCTGATGCTGATTACGCAAGGCAATCTCAACTGTTTCGCGTAATCGGCAATGTAGCGGGCACCCAGCACCAGCAAGTCCTCGCTCAGCTGGTCGTTAGGAATCGCCACGGCCACCAAGCGGGCATCTGGAGCCATGCCCCCATACGTGTCAATGACCGTTCCGCCGGCAATGCCCAGCGTGTGTGTGCCATGATCTTGCGTGGCGTCATCGGTCGTAAGTGCCTTGATCTCGTCAGCCGAGACATACTGTGATCCGGGCAGCGTATCGCCATCAATCACAACCTCGTGTCCTCCTCGCATAGTGGGCATGTAAACGCGTTCAATACGGCGAGCGCCAGTGGAGTCACGAAAAGCAAGGTGGTTAAAATCAATGCCGGTATCGATAACGCCTAAAACGACACCAGCACCTCCATAGCCTCGCATCAGCGACACCCCGTCGTTGACCATGGCCGCATGAGTTGCCGATCGTGATGAATCGGTATCGACGTAAACTCTATGCGGGGCATCAACTTGCCGAAATACGCCTGCTGCCGAAATACGCTTGATTTGTGAGGCGGACGCCGACACAAGTGCGAGATCGCCCATCCTCGTCAAAACTTTCATTCCTTGTGGAATGCTTTCAGTGTCAAGTGTAACGAAAACACGCGTCATGGAGTCAGGGCGCATCTGTGCGAGCTCTTGCCGAGCAAAAGCTGAAATGCGGTGCTGCCCCCACACAGAAAAGCAAGCAAGCAACAATAAGATGGCCAGCAAACTACGCCTCATCAATCTTATTGTCGTCTTGTTTATAATATCCATATCGGTCATCATCCTTGTCGGCATGGCCTCCTCGGTAATAGTCCACACCATTCACAAGACGATAGCACCGATATATCCCATAGAGCGCAAAAATAGCCGCCATCACATAACGGAAAACCAGCATGAGGCCCGTCGTAGACCAGTCAAAATAGTTGCTGAACAACAATGCGGCCATTCCCAGATACACAATGACCATGAATATTCCAAAAATGATTCTGATTATTTTCGACATAAATTCATTGAATTAAATTGATTTTTCAGATTGAAGCAGCTCAATGAGCAACATTAAAGCCTCATTAGTGGCACGCTGAATCACACGTTCGCGATGACCGGGAATGTGCTTGCACCTCGTGAGTGTTTTTCCTGCGCAAGTCGCCGCCATCCACACCGTTCCCACCGGAATGTCCTTTGTTCCTCCGCCCGGGCCGGCGACACCCGTAGTGGCTACTGAGCAATCAGTTTTTAAGGCACGGCATGCACCTTGTGCCATACTTTTGGCCACTTGTTCACTCACCACATTACACATGTCAATTTCATGAGCGGGCACATGCAGCATACTTTCTTTAACCTTGCGATGGTAGCTCACCACCGAGCCAATATAATAATCACTGCTGCCTGCTATGCGAGTAATCTCATGGGCGATATTGCCACCGGTGCAGCTTTCTGCCGTTGACACCGTAAGGCCACGATTGCGCAGCAAGTCGCCCAATATGGCCGAAAGCGGCTTGTCTTCCTCGGCCACTATATAGCATTTGAGCATCACATGCAGCTCTTCAGCAAGCGTATTCATTTGCTCATGCAAAACCTCGGCCTCCGACGAGAGGCCGGTCAATCTCAAACGGACCAATCCGGCTTGGGGCAAATAGGCCAAATGAATGCTATCCGGCAATTTTCTTTCCCACTCGTCGAGTTTCATTGCCAGCGCACTTTCTGTGATGCCCATCACCATCAGGTGCCGAAACTCGATGGACATGTCGCGATTAAAATGAGCTATGAGTTGAGGCAACACTTCTCGCACAAACATGGTTTCACATTCATAGGGCACGCCCGGCATGCTTACCAAGATTTTCCCATCACGTTCAAACCACATGATGGGAGCTGTGCCGCACTCGTTTTGTATGACGCGACACGACGACGGCACCATAGCTTGCGACCTTGTGTAATCATTCAACTCCAAGCCACGCCCACGCATGATTCGGGTGATGGTGCTCGTCGTTTCTTCATCGTGAACCATTGTCCCGCCAAAGTAATCACGCAACACCAGCTTGGTAATGTCGTCTTTTGTGGGGCCAAGGCCTCCGGTCGTCAACACCACATCCGATTCTGAAAAGCTCCTGTCAAGGGCCTGCTTAATGGCTTCGGCCTCATCGGCCACCACCTGCACAGATATTGCTTGCCATCCATAAGGAACCAGCTGGCGGGCAAAAAAACCTGAATTGGTGTCGGTCACCTGCCCAATGAGCAATTCATCTCCTATTACTATCGTTGAATATCTCATAGTTAAATTTATAATGTCACTCGCGCAAATGGAGCAGCCGTAATGTCACAAAAATCTTTGTTTTTATATTTGAAATAGCCCGCAACTGCCACCATAGCCGCATTGTCGGTTGTGAAAAGCCGTTTGGGAATAAAGGCACGTAAATGATGGGATTGTGCATATTTTTCGACGGCAGTCCTCACTCCCGAGTTGGCACTCACCCCTCCTCCTATGGCGATGGTTTTAATGCCGGTATCCTTTATGGCCTTTGCAAACTTGTCCATCAAGATGTCAATGATCGTCTTTTGCAAAGAGGCCGCAAGATGCGCCTTGTTTTCTTCTATAAAATGAGGGTTGATTTTTAGATTATCGCGCAGAGTGTAGAGGAATGATGTCTTTAATCCGCTGAAACTGTAATCATAACCGGTTATGTGTGGTTTTGAGAATTTGAACTTGTTCTCATCGCCTTGTGCGGCCAAAGAATCGATTATAGGTCCGCCCGGATAAGGCAATCCCATCGATTTGGCACATTTGTCAAAAGCCTCTCCTGCGGCATCATCAATGGTCTGCCCGAGCACCTGCATGTCATAGGGTGAGTTCACTCTTATGATTTGAGAGTTTCCGCCGGAGATAAGCAGGCACAAAAAAGGAAATTCAGGCACCGACGATGCCTCGTTTTCTTTGATGAAATGCGACAGCACATGGCCATGCAAATGATTCACATCGACGAGAGGCACATTAAGCGCTATGGCAAGTCCTTTGGCAAACGAGCTGCCCACATGCAACGAGCCCGGCAACCCCGGTCCACGGGTGAAAGCTATGGCATCAATGTCTTCGCGCGACACGCCGGCTTGTCTAATCGCTTCCGACACAACCGGCACTATGTTTTGCTGATGCGCACGAGACGCAAGCTCCGGCACCACCCCGCCATAAGCTTCATGCACCTTTTGACTGGCAATCACATTGCTCAACAAAATATTGCTGCGCACAACGGCTGCCGACGTATCGTCGCATGACGATTCAATTCCTAAAATCACACACATAATTCAATTTGTCAAAATCTGAAACCTGATGTCACATTCAGATCAACATTGGTATTTACGAAACTGTATTTGCGGCTATGATACCAATGCGCATCACCTATCAAATGCAAACCATAGAAATAGTTTCCTCTATTTAAGATGATGGCCGTTTTGCCGCGTATGTTGGTTGAAAGTAATCCTTTCTCTCCTTCAATCGAGGTGGGAAACGAATGGCGATAGCCCAAGCTGGGGATTGCCGTAATATTAAATAGCCAGCGGCGATGAGGCACCCAGTTATAGCCATAACCCAGCAAAAGACAAAAGTCACGATACTTAAACCTGTAATTGCGGCGTTCATCGGGCAGATAGCTCTGCATGAACTCGCTCATCACACTGAAATCCATATTCACATCCTGTCTCGACAGATGTATGCCACCTATAAATGAACCGGCACTGCGACGCTGAATTTTAGAGAAACAATAGGCCGCGGCCTGCGCGTAATGTTCGTGATTAAAAATATAGTAGCCATACACTCCGTACGATTCTCGTTTTAAGCCCGTGAATTTATAGGCAGCTCCTTTACGAAAAGACCATTCGTGATAATCACCGAGGCGATGCATGTTGGTATTGCTGCTGTTTTTTATGTAGTAGGTTTCGATCGCAATGCGTGAACTGGTAAATGAAAACTCAAGGTGTCTGTTTTTGAGGTTCTTGCCGCCCAACAAGCGATTAATATCCACCATATATTCAAGGCTCAATGCCATGTAGGCCAAGTGTAGTCCAAAGTTGCTTGTAACGTTACTGTTCATCCTAATGGCCGTTCTTGCTTGTGTGAGCCGCCCGGCATAAGTGTCAATCCAATTGGTGTTCTTCAGCATCACTTTCCATTTCTTGCCTGTTCCCACCACATATGTCGAGTCATAGTAGTTAAAGGTATGATCGCCCCACCGATAGAGTTTCACTCCCACGTCGAGTGCCGGAGGAAAGTAAAGCGTGGTGTCGCTCAAATTTAGTCGAGCATGCAATAAATCGTGTTTCCACCTGTTGCGATCCACCGTCACGACGGAATCTTCTTGCGCACATGCGACAAGAGCTATCAGCAATAATATGAACGAACAAGAATGCCTCATTGTGGAGCTTTTACGACGGTTGTGGTGTCTGGTTTTATCGAGTCGGTTGATGTTGTCGGTGCCTTTTTCTTCAAAAAATCAAATGGGTGATTAAAATCATGTTTCCACACGATACCCACACCTTGCGTGGTGAGCGCATTCCTCACATAATAATTTTGGTCGTTAAAGTGATTGTATGCTTTCAGGCGCAAAGTTCCACGGCTATTAAGCAAATACTCTATGTCAAAATCGCCAATGAAATTGGTGTTTCGCGTATTGAATGCATTATCTCGATAACCAAAATTGCCATTCAACAGCAACCTGTTATTGAGCAGTTGGCTTGAAAGGGCCAAGTCAACCTCCATATCACTGAAATCACCCTTGTCGCTACGGAAATTGGGTGCGATACTCCACTTGTCGCTCATCTTACCCAAAATGCTTGATAATTGAGAAGATATGGTTGAAGAGGCCACCGATGTAAGTTCGTTGTTTCGCGAGGTGTTGTTCATATAGTCGGGAGTATAGAAGCGATTAAGTGCAAGAAGGTATATGATTTGCCGGTTCATCATGTCATCAGTGCTGATAATGCTATTAACCTTGCGATATGCATCAGCGGTAAGCGTGGGAAATTCAAGGTCAAACGTCACTTCCGGTTGGCTGATGTTTCCTTTGGCGCGAAGCAGGGCATGAACCGGCACATTGGTGCGAGTGATTTCGCGGTCATTGGCAAACGATTCGTCCAGATCTCGGATATTTGCATTCAAAGCGTACACGGCCTCTATGTCAAGTGTGGCGGCATAGGGGTCGCCTTGAAAACTGATGCTTGAACCATCTTTAATGGAGAAATCTTTAATGATGATATCTTGCAACGTGAAGTTATAGCTCCCTTTTTCAAGCGTATACTTGCCAAACATGGTCATTTCGTCTGCATCATTATAAGTCATGCGCATGCTGCCGCTTCCTGTTGCCTTGATTTGATCGCCACCCACGGGATCCATCACCAAGACCATTTGCACGTCAGGCGTGATGTCGCCCTGCAATTCAATGTTGTAGTGCGTGGGAGCCTCTTCTTGCTGGCTGACCACTTGAGCCTGTAGTTGCCGCACGACTGCAGGAATAGCATCCATTGTGTCGGTCGGGATTGTGTCTTGCGATTTGTTGCGGTCATGGAATGTGATAAACGTGTATTCACTGGCTTCTTCCGCATCGCTCAAAACAAAAGTGAAACGACTTCGTGGAGCTGATTCCATATTGACTTTAATGTCGACAATGCCGGACTCTCCCGATACAAATGCAGAACCATTGCCATAGATGGTGCCATACCAGTCGGGATTAATATTGGGGTTTGTGTCATAGCACAACAAATCTTTTGCCTGAGTGATTGAGAAGTTAAATACCGGACGATGGAAGCTGTCGTGGCGTAGCCATCCGCTCATTTTGGCCCCATGCCCGTCACGGTCATGAATGCGCACACCATTAAACGTAATGAGGTTAGGGATCATGTGCACCGAGTCGCCGGCACAGGTATAAACCACGTTGGTGTAGTCCAGCTTAAAACGCAGCGAGTCGGCTTTCACATCACCATAGGCATTGATAGTGTGGAAGTTGCCCAGCAGAACAGCGTGCCCGCTCACTTCGCCCTGCACATCACTTGTGAAGGCCGACATGAAAGGCTTCATGAAAGCCACATTGGCCCGATGAGCTTCCATATCAAGATAGAGAGAATCGTCAGCGACAAAAATGGCACCGTCAATGATGGATTTTTCTCCATTTTTTTGGTTGAGAACGGCATATATCGAAACGCCCTTTTCTTCATTCAGCCATTGGCTTTCTATGTCGGCATCGCCCATCACAGCGTAGTTATAGGCCAGTCCGTCCACATGCAAGTTGGGAGTGGAGAGGCGAGGCGACTTCGTGAGCAAATCACTGGCAAAGAATTTGCCAGTTGCCCTGCCGCCAAACATCACATTATCTATATTCAAAGTTTCAAAAATATAGTCAAGACTCACGTCATTGAGGTCAAGACACAAAACATCATCCACATCACGAGAAACTTGTCCATTCACACGCACGAATTGTTTCCCACATTGTCCCGCCAGATTGGTGACAGAAACCACGCCTTTATTGATATTCACATGGCCGGGCTGAACAAGCCATGCGGTATCATTGAAAATGAGTGTGGTGGGATTGATTGCAACATCCACATCCAAAGAGTTGTCAGGCCGGCGGCCGAGTTTCGTGGTGAAGTCGAGGTTTCCGTGAAAATCTCTATCACGTTTCACCATCCACGAGAAATTGGAATTCACCTCGTTGTTAAGGCCATGAGCATTAATGTCCACCGCGATTTTCCCATTTTTCGAAGGCAATAAAGTATGCGCATCAACCTGCAAAACATGCGTGTCTTTATCGACCGACGCAATCAGTCGAGTTTCTTCAATCAAACTCTTTCCGCTCAACAAATATGGAGCATTTACCTGCAAGTCAAAACTGCCATCGCTTTCATTGAGATGACCTGCTATCGTTGATTTATATAGGATGCGAACAGGCAATTTGGCAAAAGTTTGCAAAGCCTCATCAGGGTCAACCTCAAACTCAAAAGCGATATCGTTTTGGCGCGATGACACCTGATTGCGCCTGACCTCAGCAAATGCATTGGGAAAAGTTTGTGCCAACATCGACATAAAAGAGGGAATCAGCGATTTATAGTTGAACTTCCCGTCTATATGGCCATTCACATAGTCAGATGCGATTTCAAATGATCGCTCCAAGCCATCAGCATTCGCGATAAGTGACACCTGATCCAATTTGAAGTTTTGACCGGCAATATCCTGATACGAAAAATCATTTACTGTGATGGCTCCGGTCAAATTCTCCACATGATTGCCCGTCAAAGCGGCATTACCACTAAACGTGACACGACTATCGGGCATGTTGGGGAGAAATTGCAGTTTTGAGAAATTCACATCTTGGGCATCTATGCTCATGTCGATGTGAGACGAAGAGCCTTTGAGCGAAGCGAATCCTTCAGCCAGCAATTTGCCCGCCGAATTATCCATATCAATTTTTCCTCTCACTTCAGTCCCGTCAACGTTCACATTGGCCGTTATGTTTTGATAACGGAATCCTTTATAATCTATATGACCAATCAACCCGTCAATAGAGCCATGCAGTTTGTTGCCCTTTTGACTTGCCGTCAAGTTCGCGTCAAGCGCCACACTGCCCAAAGTGGATTCTTTATTCAACAGTTTTCCTAACAGCAAGTCAGATGAGCCAATGTGTCCCTTATAACTTTTTTGTTCTATATTGAGTTGTCCATTAAGTGACACCGCGCCTAATGCCGACTTGACCAATCCATTAAAGTTCAGCGCACGTCGTGACCCTGAAGCAGAGGCATCGGTAGTCACGTTGCCCAGTTTGCCTATCACACTTTTCATGGAGTTTCCCATGTGAATGTGGCGAGTGATTCGTTCAAGCTGCGCTGCAGTTACCTTTGCCGAAAGGTGAGGCAGAGAGAACGAAAAACTTTCAGTATCGTTTAATCGTTGTGCATGACCACTTAAATCCAAAGAAAAACTATTGTCTTCATTGTTAAGCTGCAATACAGGGACGCGCAACGATGTTGTGTTGCCCTTTATGGCGGCCGTCAGCGACAATGGCTCTTCAAAGTTCTCCAAAACGGGTAAAAACGAACGGAAATCGGCGGGTGTAACTATGCTATTTGAAATGTTCAACTCGTGCTCCATCTGCGCCAATTCCTTGCCCAAGTCCTTTAGGCTTGAATATCTCACGGTGATGTCTTCGAGCGCGATGAGTGAGTGTGGCAATTCAAGTTTTATGTCTTTTAGGTCAAGTTGCGAGGGCGAGACAAGAATGTGTGAGACAAAATTCTTGACTTCAAAGCCATTTTCTTCAGAAAACGAAAGTCGCTTCACTTCGATGTCAAAATCCTCATTCTTAAGTTTGGGCAACGAAACGTCGGCTCTAACATCGGCTAAATGAAAATGATTGCTATTAAATCGTCCTTTTTGCCCTAATGGCTCATTAAGCACATCGTAAGATATGTCGCATTTGCGTATCACCACATTATTGATTCGCAGGTCGAATGGCTTGGGCGGTTCATCACCTTTGGGAGCCAAAGAATCAATAATGAATTGGATATTAAGAGGCGAGTTCTTGTCAAAACGTGATAAGTTTGCATTCATACCTATGAGTTCCACATAGGTCACCTCGATTTTTTTGTTTCTTATCAACTCATAAATGTTGATGCCTGCGCCCAGTCGATTGATGGCTATCATTGAGTCGCCTTGCTGGTCGGGCACATTCAAGTCATGAAATGTGAGCTGGTCAAAAGGTCTGATGTCAACTTTTCCTATCGTGACATTTGTGCCTATATAATCAGAGATGGCCTTCTCAGCAGCAAGTCTGACCTTGTTCTGCACGGGCGATGTGGAAAGCAGCAGATATGACAACGCGAAAATAGCCACCACCGCAATAATCACGGTTAGCGCCACGAAACGCAATGTGTTGTATATATGCCGATATTTCATGAGCCGCTGCATGAAGGCTTAATCATAATTTGCCCTGCGAGAGTTCATCTAACCACATGCGTGCAGAGGCATCGCTGGGCATGCGCCAATCACCACGCGGAGAAAGCGAAACACTTCCCACTTTAGGGCCGTCGGGCAAGCAAGAACGTTTAAATTGCTGGCTAAAGAAGCGACGGCAGAACACCACCAGCCATTTGCGAATCGTTTCCTCACTGTAGTTTGGCGCAAAAGCCCGGCACGCAAGAAACAAAATTTTTGCGGGACTAAAACCATGACGCAGCATGTTATACAAGAAAAAGTCATGCAACTCATAGGGGCCTATGATGTCCTCTGTTTTCTGTTGAATTTTTCCCTCTCCATCAGCCGGTGTCAGCTCCGGGCTTATGGGCGTGTGCAGCACATCAAGCAGAGTTTCATGGATCGTGAGTTGTGTGGGGTTATTCACATCAAGTCGTGTAGCGAACCATTCCACCAAATGTTTTGCCAGTGTCTTAGGAATGCTGCCATTAACATTATACATCGACATGTGGTCGCCATTGTAGGTGGCCCAGCCCAAAGCCAACTCCGAAAGATCGCCTGTTCCAATCACAAGAGCGTTAGTTTTGTTGGCGTAATCCATCAGAATTTGCGTACGCTCACGTGCTTGTGCGTTCTCATAGGTGGTGTCATGAACCGACAAGTCGTGCCCAATATCTGCTAAATGCGCTGCCACCGCATTGGCTATGGAAATTTGCTTGACTGTAATGCCCAACGTTTCCATCAGGGCCAGAGCGTTGGTCAAGGTTCTATCGGGTGTGCCAAATCCCGGCATCGTGATACCGATGATTCCACTCCGGTCAAGACCCAGAACATCAAATGCTCTCACTGCGATTAGTAAAGCCAGCGTGCTGTCCAGTCCACCCGATATGCCAATGACGACGTGTTTGATGCCTGTGTGTGCAAGCCTACGCACCAAACCATAAGTCTGTATGTTTACGATTTCCTCACAGCGTTGGTCGCGTTTTTTCCCCGCATCGGGAACAAAAGGCCAGCGGCGAAGTGGACGCAGCAGTTCCAGTTTCTCATAGTCGGCCGGAATCGTTTCCACTTTGATATGCCGCACTTGACGAGCATGAGCCGCTTTGCTGTCGGCAAAACTGCCATTAACTCTTCGTTCATTATTCAGCGCAGCGACGTCCACATCGGCAACCACCATTCTGGGATGGGTGCCAAAACGCTCACTCTGTGCCAGCAGGTGGCCGTTTTCAGCAACAATGGCATTGCCCGCAAATACGAGATCGGTTGTTGACTCGCCAAAACCAGCCGATGAATACACATAGGCCGCTATGCAATGGTTGCAATGGTTGCTAATCAAGTCGAGCAACTGATCATTCTTGCCGGCCAGCTCATTTGAGGCCGAAATGTTCACTATCACATTGGCACCATTGATGGCAGCGATTGAACTCGGAGGAATGGGCACCCACAAGTCTTCGCATATCTCAATGGCCACACGAGCATCACTCACATCAAACATCAAGTCAAAACCTATGGGAAATTCTTGGTCGCCAATACTGATGGTGTCACCAAGTTTAAGTGCCGTGCGGGCGTCACCGAACCAACGTTTTTCGTAAAATTCCTTATAGTTTGGCAAATAGGTTTTGGGAACAACCGCCATGCGCATGCCACTCATCAAGGCAACGGCGCAATTTAGCAATGTGGAACCATAGCGCAGAGGTGCTCCTATTATAATGAGAGCTTTGCTGTCAATAAAATGTTCAAGAAGCGAGAGCAATGCGTCCTCCACCTGTCGGAGCAGCAATTCTGAAGCCAGCAAATCGGCACATGTATATCCACATATAGCCATTTCGGGCAACGCTATGATTTTCGCGCCCGCATCAATCGCTTCTTCTACGGCTTTGATTATATGCTGTTTGTTGGCTTCAACATCGGCCACCGTCACCGCCGGAACGACCGATGCCACTCGCAACATTCCAAAATCGTTATTCATGCCACTTCTTCTTAATATGTTTTGTTTTTCTGCCATTCATCAAAGGTAGAACATTTGGTTGTGGTTCTCTTGATGAATTAACTGACAAAGTTACGTTATTTTCAACAAATACGACATAAGTTGCCCGAAAAAACTCTTTTGAAAACTTTTATTTGCTTGTTATTGGCTTTTGTTGTAATTTTGGCTGACAAATAAGAGCAATATGAAGAGAGAAAAGATAATGCTCGTCTTTGGCACGAGGCCAGAAGCCATTAAAATGGCGCCTCTTGTCAAAGAATTGCAGCAAAACAAACAATATTTCGACACTGTGGTGTGCGTCACGGGGCAGCATCGGGAAATGCTCGATCAAGTGCTTGACATTTTTGGCATCACTCCTGATGACGATCTCAACATCATGCAACAGGGACAGGATCTGTACGATGTGACCACGCGTGTGCTGTTAGGAATGCGCGATTTGCTCAAGAAGCACACCCCCGATGTGGTGCTGGTGCATGGCGACACCACCACAAGCACAGCCACGGCGCTTGCCGCCTTTTATCAGCAGATTCCTGTGGGGCATGTCGAAGCCGGACTTCGCACACACAACATTTATAGCCCATGGCCCGAAGAGATGAATCGCCAAATCACGGGCCGCATAGCCACCTTCAACTTCGCCCCCACTCCATTGAGTCGTCAAAATTTATTGAGCGAGGGGGTACCTGAAAACCATGTCGTTGTAACGGGCAATACGGTGATTGATGCACTGCATTGGGTAGTAAGCCGAATGAAGAGCAACGAAACACTGCGCAGCTCGCTCGCCTCGAAGCTGTCAAAAATGGGCTATGATGTGAACCGGTTGAATCATGGGCGTAAGCTCGTTCTGATAACAGGGCATAGACGTGAAAACTTTGGTGACGGATTTTTGAGCATTTGCAGGGCCATCAAAGTATTGAGTCAGCAATTCTCCGATGTAGATTTTGTGTATCCCATGCATCTTAACCCCAACGTGCGCCGCCCCATACGCGCCACATTTGGTGAGAATCTGAATAGTTTGGGCAATCTGTTCTTCATTGAGCCGCTCGAATACTTGAGTTTCGTGTACTTAATGGAAAAAAGTCACATCGTGCTCACCGACAGTGGTGGCATACAAGAGGAGGCGCCCGGACTGGGCAAGCCGGTGCTTGTGATGCGCGACACCACCGAGCGCCCCGAAGCCGTGGAAGCCGGCACTGTGAAATTAGTGGGAACAGATTTCAACCAAATTGTTGAAAACGTCACTCAGTTGCTCACGCAACCAGAAATTTATCAGGCTATGAGCCAAGCCACCAATCCATATGGCGACGGAAAAGCCTGCATGCGCATCGCTAACCATTTATTAAACGCTTAACGACATATCTCACAACATGAATAAGAAAATATTAGTGACCGGTGGTTTGGGCTTTATTGGCTCGCACACAACAGTTGAGCTGCAAAATGCCGGATATGAAGTAGTCATTATCGACAATTTGAGCAATTCAAATCGCGACGTGCTTGATGGCATTGAACGCATCACGGGCATGCGACCGGCCTTTGTAGAAGGCGATTGCACCAACATCAATACTTTGCATCAGTTATTCAAAGAGCATCAGGGCATATCGGGTATCATTAATTTTGCGGCAAGCAAGGCGGTGAATGAGTCGGTGCAAAAACCAATCCTCTATTACCGGAACAATCTGAACATTTTGCTTAACCTGCTTGACCTCATGCCCACTTATGGCGTGACGGGATTTGTGTTCTCCTCTTCATGCACAGTGTATGGTGAGCCTGACAAAAACCCCATCACCGAAGATGCTCCCATTAAAAAAGCCACATCGCCCTATGGGGCCACCAAGCAAATATGCGAAGACATCATTGCCGATGTGATAAAGAGCGGCAGCCCCATTAAAGCCATTTTGCTGCGCTATTTCAACCCCATTGGAGCGCATCCCAGCGCCGAGATAGGCGAATTGCCCAACGGCGTTCCCCAAAATCTTGTGCCCTACTTAACGCAGGCAGCAATTGGAGTGCGCAAAGAATTGAGCGTGTTCGGCGATGACTACAACACGCCCGATGGCTCATGCATCCGCGACTTCATCAATGTGGTGGATCTTGCCAAAGCTCATGTGGCGGCCCTCGATCGCATGTTGGAAAATCGCAGTGAGAGTCCTCTCGAGGTCTTTAACATCGGCACCGGGTGTGGCCTGTCGGTGCTGCAACTCATTGATGCCTTTGAGCGTGCCAATGGTGTGAAGGTGCCCCACAAGATCGTGGGACGGCGTGCCGGCGACATTGAGCAAATCTGGGCCGACCCCACTCGAGCCAACGAAGTGCTCGGCTGGCGAGCAGAAGCATCAGTGGACGACACGATGCGCAGCGCATGGAACTGGCAGAAACGCCTGCGTGAGCGTGGCCTCATGTGACCGTAGCAAACCCATTTATGAAGGAATACAAGAGGGGGCAAAACTATTTTTGATGTTTTGCCCCTTTAACTATCTAATTACATTGTCATTTATATCCTCTGCTCAGGCAAGAAGTGTGAGTTTTATGACAATGAGCTGCTGGTCATTCGCCAAGTTTACGCCTGATTTTCTTTGCTATAATAGTGGTTTGAATTTCAAGACTGAAAATTATTTCTCAATCAGCTCTTTAAGGTATTTTATGCGAATTCCATAATTGAAGTTTTGCGTGCCGTTTAGTCCGGCATAATTCACAGCTACGAGCTGCCCTTGTGAGTTCACAACCGGCGAACCGCTACTTCCCGGCAATGCCGGAATTGAGTACATAATTCGGTCATCCGCTTTTTGGCTCACACTGCCACTATTGAACTGTGATTTCACACCTTCGGTGGTGAGAGCCAGTTTGGGTCCCAAATTGAAGCTCGCCATATAAAGCTTGCTGTTCTTATCCTCACTGATCTTTTTTGACAAAGTTTCTGACAGTGAATAATCTTCCAAAGGATCGCCGGCATCCACTTGAAACACATAGTTGTCGCTCGGCGTTTTTTTGTCTTTAAGCTGAATAATGGCCAAATCGTGGTCGGGGTCAGTTTTTATAACCACACAAGAGATAAAGTCCTTAGTATTGGTCACGAATGTATTATTATAAGCGATACTCACCTCATTATGATATTTTATTTCAGAATCCTCGGCACGCAAGTCATCTAAAGCATCAAGAAGTTCCGAACATTTATCTCGTTCTTTCCCCACTTGTTCGCGATAATCACGTATTTTGTAAAATGTTTCATAACTAATATCCTCACTATAGTTGGCATAGTTATAAAGAATCGAAGCTTTTTCATATTCTTCATCGTATTCATGCTTCGCTTGTTTGAAAACCTTTCTAAGATTTCTGAAAATTAGCGAAACCGATTGATTGATATCTCTGTCGGCGAGCGTATTTGATACTACATGCGCATTGGTCGCTATCTGCCCTTCATTAGAAATAAAGAAGCCTGTGCCATATGACGTGACTACTTCCACCGAATCTTCTTCGGTAGCAAACCCTTTTATCTCATTGTCCTCATCAAGCGTTGAGAAATAGATGGACTCTCCATTTGAAAGAACCACTTCGTAATAGCTTTGATTTTGTACAAGCACTACGCCTGATGAAATCTCATTTATCAATTTCACCTTGGGTTTTGCCACCGCAAGAAACGAGTGAGCATGATGCCAACAAAAGTGTAAACAGCAACATGCCTTCTTTGCTAAGTAATCTTTCCATTATTATATCAAATCAAATTTAATTGTGAGTAACCGGTGCAGTAATAATTCGCGTTGTTCTACTTGGTTTCCCCCATTGTAACCAAGATGTTGCAAAGATACGATTTAATTTACATATTTAAGTGTTTTTTTCAGAAAAATAAAAAACCAGCCGTTGGAGCGACTGGTTTTCTAAATGTTTTTGTATGTGCTATTAAGCCTCTGCAGGTGCCTCCTCAGCGGGAGCTGCAGGAGCCTCGGTTGCGTTGGCGGCCTCCTCGGCGGCCTTAGCGGCCTCAGCCTCGGCCTGTGCTGCGGCGGCAGCTTCGGCTTCAGCGGCTGCCTTGGCGGCTGCGATTTCAGCGCGTTTCTTGGCCACAGCCTCGGCTTTAGCCTCATTTTTCTTCACTTCTTCTTCAAGAGCTTTCTTTGCGGCGGCACGTTTGCCTTCGCGCTCTTGGTTGCGGATAGCCTCAAGCTTGGCGTTCTTCTCGGTTTTCCAAGCGTCGAAGCGACGTTGTGCCTCTGCTTCGTCAAAAGCACCTTTCTTCACACCGCCTTGCAAGTGCTTCATGAGCATCACGCCCTCACGGCTGAGGATGCTGCGAACGGTGTCGGTTGGTTGTGCGCCCACGCTGAGCCAGTAGAGTGCACGGTCGAAATTTAAACTTATTGTAGCAGGATTAGTGTTTGGGTTATAAGAACCAATCCTTTCAATAAATCTACCATCTCGTGGTGCCCTGCTATCGGCGATGACAATGGGATAGAACGCGTAGTCCTTGTGACCGTGGCGTTGTAATCTGATTTTTACTGCCATGTTAGATAAAATTAGTTTAAATTTGTTAGTTCAAAACGAAAGTGACCATCGCAATGAGGGGGTCACTTTCTTGGTTGTCCTGGTAGGATTCGAACCCACGCAAACGGAACCAGAATCCGGTGTGCTACCGTTACACCACAGGACAGTTGCGAAATGCGCTGCAAAATTAC
>JAFVCX010000032.1 GCA_017478855.1 Muribaculaceae bacterium
AGCGGTTGATTTACTTAATGCAAAGGTAAATCAACCGCGTATGCTGTGAAAAGACGTACCGATAAATTGGAATTTAGTCGTTATTGCCTCTCAGCCTATTCCAGATAGTATCCACTCCCTGCTCCCCTTCGAAGTAAGCGTGCTGCTCATCTTTACAGAAGGTCTCTGCCGTTGGCATTAGGATAAGTTTTCCGGAATCAGGGTACTCGCAAACGTCATGACCAATAAATGAGCGTAGATCAAGATATGTGCAAGGTTCGTCGGTGTGATTGTAAAGCTGGTGTGCTCCTGTTTCTCCGGCTTCAAAGAAAAGCATGTCGCCCGGATGCACTTCAGTCAATCCTTCAGGCGTGCGAAGTGTGGCACTACCTGTCAGCATCAGGAATAGTTCCTCGGCAAAGCGGTGGAAGTGATAAGCCGAATTATATTGATGAGGAGGCAGTTCCCGCATATCAAAGTTCAAATACTGTGGATTCAAACCCCGTTTCTGTCGGGACATATCCGTCATCAGACGCCAACCGTCCATTCTTCCAGGATGCTGCTGGAAATCGCGTTCTTCTTTTCTTATGATCGTTGCCATACAATAACTTCTTTTTTGGAATGATACCAATTGGCTTTCAAATTGGAATTATAATGATTTTTCATATCTTTAAATTTGCCTCTTCCGAAATTTTGGGCTAACCAAAGAGATGAAAACCTTGTTTTGTTCACACCAAATCTGACCTTCCTCATTTTTAGCAAATATAGAATTGGCATACTGAGCAAGTATTTGTTCAAAATGTATAGGAGCTTCTGCTAACAATGCCGAGTCAATTGGTTGACACGCATTAACTTATAACGAATTAATCACATTGTTAGTCACAGCCCTTCGGTGTGACAAGACCCACTCAATCCTTTCTGGAGTGAATGCGGCAGATGTCGCTTCGTGGTGGTCTAAACCCTCTAACGTTTGGAAAACGGCATTTCCACCATAAAGATTGATGTCCTCAATCAAATGTTTCACTTGATCACCCCTTGATTCTTGCGACCCACGCGTGCACATGATGGGAGTCTTGGTCAAAGGCATAATGATATTACTTCTATATCCACCCGAAGCCACCATAGCGGCTGCAAAATAATTAGGTGTATCGGCAAGCAGACACCAAACACCCTGACCGCCCATCGACGAGCCGAAAACGTAGATGCGCGTTGAGTCCACACCGAACTCACTCACATAGTAATCGGCCAATGCCTTGACATACTTATTGTACGCTTCGCATTTCTGTTGCTCATGAGGGCGACGCTCGCTGGGCGAGGGGCGGCCGCCACGCTGGCGCTGCCGTGGCGCATCTCCGTTCCAGGAAGCGTTGCTCGGACACTGAGGCACAAGAAAATATGCTTTGACATTGTTCGCGTTCAGGTAATCATATATCTTGCCCACAGCAGGTACTTTCATCTGTTTTTTGTTGTCGCCTCCACCTCCACTGCCGCCATGCAGATAAATCACAAGAATGGGTTGAGCGGTATCTTCAGGAGCGGTCAGCACCTCTCGGTACTTTAATTTTTTGCCATCGAGCTTTGCTGTCTTATCGGCAAAGACTTGAAGCAAGTCAGATTTTGCTTGAGCGTTAGTCTCAAACAATAGTATGGTGATTAACACCATTATAGCAAGTGAATACATCTTTCTCATACTGCAAATGTACGCAAAAATCCCGATTTATAGTTCTGATTTCACCGCAAAGATAGTGATTATTTTTCTACTTGCGTTTACTTTTGGGGGATTTGTTGTTCATCAGCCTTTGGTAATCATCTTGGGCTTGCTTGATGCCGAGATCGCCGGTCACGGTGTTCACGGTGACGAATGGCTCGTTGAGCCTTTCGTTCAAGCGGGCCAGCGGAATAGCCGCTGCCGACGAATAGGCATTCAGTGCCGCCATTGCTGTCTGCGCCACTGTTCGCTATTTGCGCCGGTGACGATAACGTGCTGTGCGGTGGTCGTTGATGAGCCCCGACCAGTTCAGTCCGAAGGCGAAATCGTAGATATTGCCGTCGGCATCACAATAGGGTGTCATGTCATGCGGCACATCTTCGCACTGTGCTTCGACGGTGAGCATGTCGGCTGGCATTTGGAACGGTAGTAGCCCTTGCGGCTCAAACGCGCCACTGATGATGTCGAGCTTTGCCTTGTTTTGCACGCCAAACGACACTACGATAGCATCAACGTAAGGCTCGAACTCAGCGACCACTGCCGGGCGGCTCATGTTGAGGCTCACAATCACCGGGCGGTCGCCCATCAGGCGACGCGTGGCAATAATGAGATCGAGGTCACACTCATTGTGTGTGGTCACGCGTTTGCCGCGATATGAGCGGTTGGTAAACGCCTCCTTGGGGTCTCCGCCGGCAATGCTCGTTTCGCGCGCTGTCCTGGCTACATAGGGCCTATACTGGAGGCTTATGGGAACATATCCGTTACCGCCTTGCTCGCGGTCGGCACGCGAGTAACCAAAGCCTCCCAACGGCTCGTCGATGTCAACAAGGGCAAAGTCGGCTTGCTCGGGGTCATCAACCACCGTGAAGTATTGCTCCAGCAACTCGCGACGTATGGGATAGTCGTCATGCTCCTCATACTTTTCGCCCCAGAATCCCGTTATTGCCGGATAATGACGACGAGGCATATACACTCGCTTATCACGCATCATGGGCAGGCAATGGTCGTGGTTTTTGAGAAGGACAACCGAGCGCAGTTGCGCCTGATAACCCTCTTTCATATACTCTGGCGCACCCACCACACGTGTGGCATCTGCCGGGTCAACGTATGGGTTTTCAAACAGACCGAGACGGAAGCTGTTCAGCAACAAACGCCTGGCGGAGGCTTCAAAGCGTGCGCGGGCATTCTGCGCGCCATAGTCCCGCTCCCACATCGCGTAGGCTTCTAGCAACGGTTGTTTGTCTTGATTGCCACCAAACTGGTCGACTCCGGCAAGCAGGGCACGATAGTGCCGCTCGGCTATGGTCAAGTTTTCAACGCCCCATGGCTTGCCCCAATGGCGGTCAACGTCGGGATAGTCACCAGTCACCACCCAGTCAGTGCACACCACGCCGTCGTAGGCATATCGCTCACGCAGCAATTCAGTGATGATGTAGCGACTATAGTTCATCGCCACGTTATCACCAGATGGGTCGATGCCCCATGGCACTGTATAAAATCCCATTACCGCGCTTGCCGAGCCTGTGAGTCCTGAGAGGGCAAACGCGCCATCAACAAAGGGTTTCAGGCGCTCATTGAACATACCGCCCGGATAGACGGCAAACTTACCGAAACTGTAATGCGAGTCGCGCCCGCTTTCTTCTGAGCCCCCGCCTGGCCAGTGTTTCACCATCGCATTCACGCTATGGTAACCCCAACCATCAGCAATCATGGCATCGCCGGTACTCGTTTGGAAACCATCGCAATAGGCGCGCGCATAGTCGATGACCAGCTGTGGATCTTCGCTAAAGCAGCCGTGATTCCGCCGCCAGCGCGGGTCGGTAGCCAAGTCGACTTGCGGCGAGAGAGCCGTGGTGATGCCCAGCGCTCTATATTCGAGCGAGGCGATTTCACCGAATCGTCGCACAAGGTCGGGGTCCATGATTGCACCCAAGCCTATCGGTCTGGGCCACAACGATATTTGTCCGCCGGCACCGGCGAGGAACTCATCGGCAGTAGCAGCCTCGTTGCGTGGGTCACTACTATTGTTCGCCGGGATGCCATGCCCCAAGCTTTCGACCAACGCCTGCACACGATTATTCCATCGAGCCGCCGTTGCCGGGTTATCCACCTTTGTGACCAACACCGCGCGCACATTGTCGTCAACAAGGAAAGTCCGCTGCACATCGGTTATTTCCCAAGGGTCGGCTCCGCTTTGCTCAAAGGTCTTGCCGCCATAAACCGCGCCAGAGCGTTGCGGTATGGGCTGATGACCGCTATAAAGCATCAAGCCCACTATTTCGTCGATTGTCAATCGTGCCGCCAGGTCGGTAGCGCGCTCATGTGCTGGCAAGCGCCAGTCCTCATAGGGCTCGAGCGTGCCGCTACGATTAAGGTCCTTGAACGCCAACCCGCCAACATTCAATATTTTCACCCCCGACTCTCGACAGTAGCCCAGAGTGGGACCCATGGTTTGATTAACGAGAGTATAGTCCTCGCGCTCAATGGTAGTAATAACGTTTTTCATATCTGTTGAAAAAACTGAAATACTCAACAAAGCAATTATCAGCGACACCACGTGCCGCCTGCGCTTGTTGCAATTGTATTTAGCGTTAATCATCGTTGCTAATTTTGATTAATAAATCTTAAAAATCTGATTTATCGTTCTAATAATGGTGCAAAGGTAGGCAAAATTTCGCTACTTTCGCTTGCTTTTCGGGGATTTATTATTCATCAATCTTTGGTAGCCATCCTGCGCTTGCTTGATGCCCATGTCACCAGTGACCGTGTTAATGGTGACAAACGGCTCGTTGAGCCTTTCGTTCAAGCGGGCAATCGTCACACGCAGGGCATTGTTCTCTTGAAAAATGACCATTGGGGTCTGTGACTGCGCCAGCACTGCGGGAGCAGTGATTGTGCGGCTTACATCGGTTTGCCGTAGGCTGCCGATAGTGTTTGTCCGCTGCTCATAGTCCAGCGCCTCAATCAACGGGCGAGCCACCGGCGAGGCGAGCAGTTTCTGACTCGCCACCCATTCCCCTGCGTGAACCACACCTGCGACTTCATCGACACGCCCAGGACGGGTGAAGCCACCCTCGGCGTAACCCTGTGCCTGTGATACCTGTTGCTGCTTCTTGATAGCGGCCACCTGCATCATTCCTGCGGCCACGGCCATAGCCGCCGCAATCGGGGCGATGATGTAGCCCACCACCGGGATAGCCGCAGCCGACGAATAGGCATTCAGTGCCGCCGTTGCCGTCTGTGCCACAGCTTGAATAACCTGCATGGCGAACAGCTTGCGGTTCGCCTCGTCCTTGACCTTTGCGACCTCTTTCTGCTTCTGCTTTTCCAGCTGCTTCGTCTTGTACTTGTTGCCCTCGGCCATAG
>JAFVCX010000033.1 GCA_017478855.1 Muribaculaceae bacterium
GACGATGCTCCCAAGTTCCTCGGCAAGTACAAAGAACTGGGCATTCTCAAAGTTGACCCGTTTGCAGTGCTCGACCAAGAGGGCGTGGGCCAGCTGGTGACCATGGGTACCGTGAAAGGCCGTCAAACCAAACCCGACTTGAACGTGGGTATTTGTGGCGAACATGGCGGCGAACCGTCTTCGGTGAAATTCTGCGCCGGCCTGAACATGAACTACGTGAGCTGCTCGCCTTACCGTGTGCCTATCGCACGCATCGCAGCGGCACAGGCAGCAGTGGAAGAATAATCCATCCCTGTACTTATCAAAACGTGGTGAGGAAAAATCCTCACCACGTTTTTTGTTCTAATTTGTGCGCTTGCCCATCAGTCACGCTCATGGTACAACGTTTTGTTTATGCGTCAAAACCAATAGACAAGCATTAGTGCGTCACCACTGGATGGGCGTAAGCCCATGCCGCACCAAATAATCGTTAGCCAAAGAAAAATGATGGTTGCCAAACCAGCCACCACGATTGGCCGAGAGAGGCGACGGATGGGCGGATGTGAGCACCAAATGCCTGTTGCGGTCGATGTATCGCCCTTTTTGCTTAGCATAATTGCCCCAAAGCAAAAAGACCAAATGCTCGCGTTGGGTGGCCAAATGCGAAATCACCTCATCGGTAAATTGTTCCCACCCACGCCCTTGATGAGAGGCGGCATGGTGCGCTTCCACCGTAAGCGTGGCGTTGAGCAGCAGCACGCCCTGTCGCGCCCAGCGGTCAAGGTTGCCCGTGGTGGGCATGGGTGCTCCGGTATCGGCCTGCACTTCTCTGAAAATATTGATGAGCGATGGTGGCATCGCCACACCGTCGTTCACACTGAAGCACAGTCCATTGGCCTGCCCCACATCATGATAAGGGTCTTGCCCCAGAATCACAACCTTTACCGCATGGAAAGGAGTGGCATCGAAAGCGGCAAATATTTGCTTGCCGGGAGGAAACACTTGTTTCGTGGCGTATTCTTGCCGCACAAACTGCACGAGCTGCCCAAAATAAGGCTTCTCCCACTCGGCTCGCAGCACCCGATTCCAACTCTCATCTATTTTTACATTCATTTCAGCCAAAAATCAATATTGACTTGCAAAGCTACGAATTTCTTTGTACTTTTGCAAGCGTTTTCGGGCACACATATTTTCACCGTGCAGAAACGTTTGGGACCCGTAGTTCAATGGATAGAATAAAGGATTCCGGTTCCTTCGATTGGGGTTCGACTCCCCACGGGTTCACTAAAAAACGCCTATCACCTGACAATTAGATGATTGGCGTTTTTCTTCTTTGTTTTTGGCAACTTTTGGGGAGATAATCTGAAATTAGCGTTTTTTGACGGAATGCTTGCGGATTTCAGAAAAATCTCTGAACTTTGTAACGAAGTTGCGCAAATTCATGTCAATCACAGATATAACCATTTCATCAATATGGAAGATTTTTCATCTAAGAAAACAGCCCAACTATACCATCAAGTTGAATCACTTGACAATGATTCAATCTCTCAATTGGTCAGCTATACAACAACTTCTCAAATCAACGAGTTTTTGCTTTTTCACTTGAAAAAATATCCAGAACGCCTCATCTGTGCCTCTTCTTTGATTTTTTTGTGTATTTTTGCCATCAAATTATAGTCATGAAAAAGATTCTAATCAAATTTCTTTTCTCAATGCGTGGAATGAAGGCAATGATGTGCCTCTTTTTTTGTTGCGCGGCCTGTTGCGCAAATGCGTGGGGCAGCGAGAGTGATAGGGGCTGGAGCATTGAGCCTCTCGTGGGCGTGCAGTGGTACAATTATGGTGGTCAGCAGTCGCTGGGGTGTCGTTTCCGCGCAATGGCCAACGGTGGCATAAGAGTTGAGCGCGCCATCGTTCAACCCTTGAGCCTCTCTGCGGGCATTGAGTTTAACACGTTTGGAGCACGGCTCAAACGTCTTGACAATGGCTATGTGCGCCAAGAGCATTTGTCCTTGCCCATTACTCTCAACTTTCGAGCATATCAAGGATTGAAATTCTACATGGGATTTGCACCCACAATCGCCTTGCACTCATCGATGAAATCTGAAGGAGTTCATCGCAATGCCGACGATGTGGTGAAACGAGCAGATTTGCTCGTTCCATTAGGCATTCGTTATGAGTTTGATAATGGCATCACGCTCGACGCGCGCTATCAAGCCGGATGCTTCTCAATGCTGAAACGGCACGTCACTATGGGTGACTACGAACTCAACCTCGATGGTGCCGAGTTGCACAACATGAGCGTTGGGCTATGCCTCGGCTATCGCTTCGCCATCAAATAAGCGTATATAGCACATATATCCAATGCGCCACACTGGCGGCGCAAAGTCCTCCTATCGTGTGCGAAATGATGGCTTTCGAGGTGAGTTCACGATAACCCAGCGAATCAAGCATAGCCGTGTGGGTGCTCAAAAATCCACTCCAGCACATTCCTATGGCGGTGAACACGGCAATGGCATTGCCGTCAATCCAATGCTGGGCAGCAAAATTGGGCACAAGGCTCAATGCCGCGCCCACCGCGCCAAGCGCCGTGATGGGGAAAGCTATCTGATGGGGGTCGTTAAAACCAAACACCCACTTGAAAAACCAGTCAACCTTATTGGCCAAGTTAGGCAGCAGCTCCACACCCTCATAGGCTGCTCCCGTGTAGGTGCCGTCGGCACTGGCACCAAACGTGAGAATCATCACCAGTGTGGAAATAATCAACACACCCGGAATGATGGCCACTCCCACGTCCACACCCGACCTGCCGCCATCGAGCAACGAATTGAGTGTGCGCAGAAACAACGACTTTTCTTCCACATGCTGTTCTTCGGCAGCATCGGCCTCAGTGATTTCACAGGCATTTTCTTGCGCGTACGACGGGTAAGCTTTCAGCACAAAATACTGCATGCAGCGCGTGCTCACCACGCACCCCACGAAAGCCCCCACAAGTCCAATGATGGGTTCCACAAAGTAGCCCTGCCCTATCATAAAGATGATTACAATCAACCCCATGCCAAATGCAGTGCCAAAATTGGTGAGAGATATATACTGGAATTTCTTGAAGTGTGACGCGAAACGTTTGTCCTTCGACAAGGTGATGATGGCCGGATTATCGCTCAAAAAGGTCATCACAGCCCCCAGCGAAGCCATACCCGGCAACCTGAAAAGCGGACGCATGAGCGGGCGCAGTATCTTTTCAAGCAGATCAACCACGCCAAACTCCACAAACAGTTTCCCTATTGCTCCCGTTATCACACAAATGCCCATCAGGTAAAACACCGTGTCCAGCAGCAAATCATGCGCTGTGTGCATGATGGTGTTCAACATTTGAGCCGCACCCATTTTCCAACCGATTCCCGTGAAAAGCAAGGTGACCACAAGAAGGCAGATGATTCCAGAACGATACTTCATTATTTCAAGATTGAATTAGTTTTGTCAGTTTCTATTTTATTTACGCTTTTTGATTGAAAACGCCTGCATAGTCCACGTTATGCCAAAGTCTACCACCGAGAGGCCATCTTGCAACGCACCATTCTCGTTTCCATTTTTACCCCATGTGTAACAATAGTTGGCGTGTACACGCAAATCCATGCGCTCTTTTTTGAGCGGATAATATTCCACTCCGCCACCGGCGCGCCACACCTCAGTACCATCTTTCACCAGCAAATCGGCCTCGGTGCCGGAGCGGTTCACGTCGTAAGAAGCTTTGGCAAATAAATTCAGTTGCGAGCATGGGCGATAGGACAATTCCCCCACCAACGTGCAATCGCGCAGCAAAAATTGCTGATGCGAAGAGGCTCGGTTGAGCAAGTCAGCTTCAACCGACACTTTATCCGACACCTCAAAGCGGTTGCCCAACGCAATGTAATTGATAAAGCGTCCTTTGCGCCATTCCATCGCGTTGACCGACCACAACGTGTGCCACAATCCATGCGCACCAGTCCACATCATATTATAAGCAAACATGTCATCTTTGCGCCAGAATGAACGGAATGGACTTTGACTGAACTGAAATGTCAGATGGTTGTTTTCCGTCATGTGCCACGTTGCGCTGGCACCCCACTGGTAGCAAGGCACTTGGTTCCAAAATTCAGAACAAAAATATAAATGGATGGGAGCGCGGTCATACTCATATCCGCCAATGGCCACCACCTGCTTGCCTGCCGATAGCGACGCTGTCGCGGTGGGTTTATAAGTCATATAAAGCCAATCCATCGCATCAATCACATTTTCTCCTCTTATTATCTTATTTAAGCGATGGCGATAGCTATATGACCATTGAGGCGAGAATGCACCATCAAGGCGCAAGTTAATAAATCTTTCGGAGCAGTCCCAGTCATATTTGTCGTTCTCTTCTTGATGCTGGCACTCCAAGTCGCCACGTGCTTCAATTCGCAAGGTTAATGGTGATGTTTCTTGCGCAACAGCCGTCGCTGTCACCACAAAAAACGTCATTAGACAGGCAGCTAATTTCATCTGCTTTTTTTATCGAATTTAGTTTTTAAGGATTTTCGAGATACAAAAATACATAAAAAATGGTTTCCACACAGAAAAAAGGTGCAAACTTGCCCACTACGAAGAAAAATCTTACCTTTGACAATTATTTGCGACAAGAAAATGAGCGATTTCGAACAACGTCTGCAACAGGCCGGCATTCGCCCCACTGCCTTAAGATTGCTGGTGTGGCGTGAAATTTTGGCACAATTCAACGACACCTTCAGCCTTGCCGACATGGAGGAGGCACTCCCCACAGTCGACAGAAGCACGCTTTTTCGCACCCTCACCCTATTCACCGACTCTCATCTGCTGCATGAAATCGATGATGGCTCCGGGGCACAAAAATATTGCGTGTGTCATTGCGATGACACTCATCATCATGAGGGACACGTGCATCTCACCTGTCGTGTGTGCCATCGCACTTATTGCCTGCAAAACGTCAAGATTCCATCGGTACCCATTCCCGCCGGTTTCAGGCTTGAAGAGGCCGAATATGTAGTGAAAGGAGTGTGTTCACATTGCGCTACTTGAGATAGTCGTCAAAGTAACGCGTGATGCGTTCATGCAGGTGCACACTCTGATGACCACGCATGTTGTGGCCTTGACCCGGATACACAAAGAAATCGGGTTGCGTGCCGGCGGCTATGCAAGCCTTTAAGAACGAGTAGGCATGCTGCGGAACCACCGTCGGGTCATTCAGGCCTATAATGACTTGCAATCGGCCTTTCAAGTCTTTCGCGCGGGGAAGAAGGCTGGTGCGGGCATATCCCTCCGGGTTAGTTTGAGGGGTGTCCATGTATCGCTCGCCATACATCACTTCATACCATTTCCAGTCAATCACGGGACCTCCGGCCACCCCCACCTTAAACACATTAGGATAATTGGTCATCAAGCTGATGGTCATGAAACCGCCAAAACTCCATCCATGCACACCGAGGCGCGTCGTGTCCACATAAGGCAAGGTGCGCAAGAATTTCACACCGCACATCTGGTCACGCATTTCTACCTGTCCCAGTTGCCTAAAGGTAGCTTGCTCAAATTCTCGTCCACGGTTGGCACTGCCACGGTTATCCATAATAAACAGCACATAACCTCGCTGTGCCATATAGGTTTCCCAGCTGCGACTGTTATAATGCCATCGTGCATCCACGCTGTGGGCACGAGGGCCTCCATACACATACACCACAGTGGGATATTTCTGAGCCGGGTCAAAGTCGGCCGGGAGCACCATGCGATAATACAAATCGGTCACGCCATCATCGGCCTTGAAAGAACCACTCACATATTGCGGCACAGTGTAACCTTGCCATGGATTGGGAGCCGTCAAATAGCGTTTTGTGCTTAGCGTTTCAGTATTTATGATAGCTATGTTGCGCGGAATGTCAGGCTCTTGATAATTGTCGACAAGCCAACTGCCACTATGACTCAAACTGGCAGTGTGCCATCCGCGTCCGCCCTCATCAATGCGACGACGCTCACCAGTATCCACATTCACCTTGTACACGTTGCATTGCAAGGGGCTATTTTCGTTGCTCAAATAAATAATTTCATGATTCTTCGTGTCAAAGCCAATCATCTCCATCACCACCCAATCGCCATGAGTGATGGATTTAATTTCCGTTCCCGACTCGTCAAACAAATACAAATGATTATAGCCGTCTTTCTGGCTCTGCATGATAAACTTTTTGGAATCCCATGGCAAAAACACGATGGGATTCTGCGGCTCCACATATTTCGGATGGTCTTCCACATACAATACAGCCAGTTTCTTTCCCGAAGTCGCATCATAACTCACCAGTTCCGCATGATTTTGGTCGCGATTCAACTCAAACATATACACCACCGTGCCATCGGCATTCCAGCTCACATTGGTGAAATACCGGTCAGTCGGGTCGCCGGCATCAAGATAAACGGTTTCGCCCGTTGCCATGTCATACACTCCCACGGTCACCTTGTGCGATGTTTGACCCGCCATAGGATATTTCTCCGGAGCCGGTGTCGCCATCACACGCGTCGAGTCGTCAAGTTCAGGCACGGTGATGAGCGGATAGTCGGCCACCATCGATTGGTCCATGCGGTAAAAGGCCAGCCGCAGGCCGTTGTCGCTCCAAAACAGGCCACCATTAATACCGAACTCGTTGCGATGCACACTTTGGCCATACACAATATCACGAGAGCCATCATGGGTGAGTTGGCGAGTGATGTTTTGCCCATCGGTAACATACAGATTATCATCTTTGACAAATGCCACAGCACGGCTCTCTTTATTCCAACTTGCCACTTGCTCTTTGTCGCGAGTTTGTCGCCACACAGTTCTGTGTTTTTTCGTGTTGATGAGCATTCGTTCTGATCTTGTGGTGGCAAGCACATGCGGTTCCACTGCATCAGGCCATGAAATGGTCGTGAGCGAAGATATCGGATTTTTTGTTTCGTCAAGGCCAGCCCATGCGCTTAACTCTTCGCGCGTGAACAGCACCTTTTCTTTTCCTGTGGCCTTATCCACCTGCCAGCATGTGT
Organism: Muribaculaceae bacterium; assembly: GCA_017478855.1. GTDB lineage: Bacteria > Bacteroidota > Bacteroidia > Bacteroidales > Muribaculaceae > Sodaliphilus. Next base: position 7,039 of record JAFVCX010000033.1, read on the forward strand.
CGGCGTTGACGCGCATCAGCGCATCGCCCCACCATCGCAGGGTGCGGTTGGCCGGAATCATATTTCGATAATTGTTACCGCCAAAATTGAGGTCTTCGAGGGTGAATTGTTTTTGCGCCATTGCGGCCAGAGCCGACAAGGCGATGACGAGTAGGAAGGTTAACTGCCTTTTAGGTTTCATAGTAATTATAATAAGTTCTGTGGTGTTATTTTGCAAATTTACGAAATATATTTCACTTGTCAAGCATTAAACTCATTTAGCCCACTGCTCTCCCAACGCTGCATTCTGAACGTTTTTAGTCGCTCACAAAGAAAATTCATGTCACAAGCATCTCGCAATGCAAGAAATCAACTATCTTTGCATATATTATTATTTACCCCAAGACTGATTATATGATGAGGCGAGGTTTTATTACGATGGTCGTGCTATTGGCATCGTGGTGCGCGGCTATGGCGCAACTCAGTTCTACCGACCGGCAGCAGCTGGAGTATGCCATGTTTTTTATGGACAACGGGATGATTGACAAAGCAATCGAGATTTTAGAAGATCTCACCAAAAAGAATCCTAACGACATGGATGTCGCCTACGAGCACGCTTATGCCTATTATCTGAATCAAGATTATGAGCGTGCCGCAAAGCTTTTTGCCGAAATGGAAAAGCGTCCCGACATCAATGAACAGTCTTATCAAATGCACGGCAATGCACTCGACATGCTCGGAAAGCGAAAGGAGGCCATCAAAACGTATGAAAAAGGCATCAAACGTTTCCCCAATTCTTACCTTCTTCCCCTTGAGATGGGCGTGATATCCTTCGGGCAAGGCGATTATATGAAAGCTCTTGAATGGTATGAGAAATCGATTGAAGCTGCCCCCAACAGAGCCGCCGGTGCCTATGCGAGAGCTGCCGAGTTGTTGCTTGGCAGCAACATGAAAGAATGGGGTCTATTTTATGGCGAGGTTTTACGGCTCATAGAGCCTAACAGCAAACGCTCAAAAGCTATGGGGCAGCGTCTGTATGACGCCTATCGTAGTTATATATCCATTAAAAACGACTCTGCCGTTCAGGTTAACTTAATCTATGGCAACAACATTTACGATTTGGGCCATGCCATGGCGTTAGCCGCAGACACTAAAATCCAAAATGGCAAACTCAGCGTCACTTTGGCCGGTATTATCAATGCACGCAAATCGGCCTTAGCCATCTATGAAGAGCGCGGCCACGAAGCCGGGGAGGTTTCTCTGCTCGATTTTCAGCGCCAAGTACTTAATGCGGGCCATTGGGATGCCTACAACGTGTGGCTGCTTTCGTGCGACAGCGTGAGCGAAGAAACTGCGCAATGGCTAAGCGTGAACGAAGACCGCATGGACGACTTTATCGATTGGTATAATGACCATCAATTCACGTCGTCGACACAGGCCCTCACCCATCGTTTACTCTCAATGCGCCAGCCCGCACCCATCGATGTACCCGATTCTAAAGCGCTGGAAAACGAAGATTCGTGCAAGCAATACGACTCAAAGGCTCTTGAATGCGCCCGATACTGGTTGCAGTCGCCCAACAGCCGCCGCAAGTCCAAAACCGATGCGGCAAAATTCATGCTAAAATGGGCAGGGCATTCCCCCACTCATCAGCTCCAAATCACACAGTTGATGGGTGACATTTCCAGTTCTCCCAGCGGAGAAGACAATGGCGACGACAAAGCAGAAATGGGCCAGTTCTTTGTAGCATGTTTGGCAGCCGAAATCATCGAGTTATTTGAAGCGGGCAAAACGACGATGGATGCCGATTTATACTACCGCGCCATCAGCCGGGCACTTGACTACTACGAAGCAAATCCGGGAATGATGAATATGAATGAGAGCTTACGCAAATGCCTTGATGCTCGCAGTCAGGACACTCTGCGCACACTCACCAATGAAGATTGGAACATGCTGCCCAATGCCAGCGCAGCGCAAACGTCGGCCACTTCGGGCAGCAACTGAATTGGAGGCAAACCCACAACTTTCCAGTAAACATGCGTCCACTCTCGGAAAAAAATCGTAACTTTGCAATCATAAAAATCAAAAAACCGAATTATCATCATGGCAGAAGAAGTAATCACAACGAATAATGGCGAAGAGAAGCAAGTGCTTAACTTTGTGGAGCAGCTTGTGGCCGATGACCTGAAAGCAGGCAAAAATGGAGGGCGGCTCAACACCCGTTTTCCGCCGGAACCTAATGGATACCTGCATATTGGGCACGCCAAAGCCATCTGCATGGATTTTGGTGTGGCCGAAATGATGGGCGGCACCTGCAACTTGCGTTTTGACGACACCAATCCGCAGAAAGAGGACACCGAATATGAGCAAGCCATTATGCGCGACATTCACTGGCTGGGCTTCGATTGGGGTGATCGTCTGTATTACGCCAGCGATTATTTTGGCCAGCTTTACGATTTTGCCATTCGTCTGATTAAAGAGGGAAAGGCCTATGTGGACGACCAAACGAGCGAGCAGATTGCCCAGCAAAAAGGCACTCCCACCACACCGGGCACCAATAGCCCTTACCGCGACCGTTCAGTCGAAGAAAACCTCGACTTGTTTCAGCGCATGAATGCCGGTGAGTTCGATGAAGGTAGCCGTGTGCTGCGCGCTAAAATCGACATGGCCAGCAGCAACATGCACTTCCGCGACCCCATCATGTATCGCATCATCAA
>JAFVCX010000034.1 GCA_017478855.1 Muribaculaceae bacterium
ATATAGACGTCGGTAATCGTATCGAGCTGTGTGCCGTTACCCAAATTGTTGGTGGCAAACACGCGTTGGCCGCTATCGTAGTAGTCCATGAGGTCAAGCCGCATGTTGGGCTGGATAAGCATGAACACATCGCCTGGCTCGCTTGCAAAGAAATCACGCACAGTGCGAGCCTGCGGCGCTTGCGCTAAAAACAAGAGGCAAGCGAGAAGCAAGCTTTTACACAGCCAGCGATGGTTTGTATGTAGTGAATTCGACATTTGAAGCAATTTTATAGTTGGGCATGAGCCGGTGCAGCGTCAGTCATGCGCTTCGTTTTTCTCACTATTGGCATCAGAGGGCAGCACACCCACATGCTCGTCGGCCATCTTGGGTTTGAATTTGTGCAGACGCACTTTCATTTCATCGAAACCGTAGCCATAAACACCGTTCACGTTCATCTGAGAAATGAAAGCTCCCGGGTCAACGCTCTTGATGATGCGGAAAATGTTCACGCTTTCCATTTTGCGGCACATCACCAACAGCATCTTCACATCACGCTTGGTGTACCAGCCTGTGCCATGAATGAGGGTGCAGCCACGGCGAGCCTGATTGTTGATGGCATTGGCAATGTCCTCCCACTTCTCGCTGAAGATGAAGAATTGCACGGCCTGACGGCTGTTGTTAATCACCATGTCGGCCACAAAAGAATTGATAATCATGAAAATCAAACCATACACGATTTTGTCAACTCCGTGGAAAATAAAGTAGCTCGACGAAATGATGAGCACATCGCAATAGAGCATCATGCGCCCAAACGAAATGTTGCTGTACTTCGACACCATGGCCGCAATAATATCGGTACCGGCACTGCTGCCATTGTGCGAGAACGTGATTCCCAACCCCATGCCGCAGAGCATGGCACCGATGATGATGTTCATGAAGGGTTGCTGCTCCACAAAGGGGTGGTAGCTCAAAGGGTCCATCAGACCTATGAACAAGCTGGCCAAAGTGGCTCCGAAGATGGTGCGAATCACAAACTGACGTCCGACCGTGCGGAATGCTATCAGGAGCAACAGCACGTTGATGGCATAGTTGCTCGCCGCCACATTCCACCCAAAGCCGAAGCGCAGCAGCGAAGCCAAACCCACCACGCCACCGGTGACCACCTTCTCGGGCAGCACAAACGCCGAAAAACCAAAGGCATAAAACGCGAGGCCAATGATGATCATCACATAATCTTTGGCCTGCATGAGCAGTTTCTGTCGAGTTTCAGTCATAGCGATGCACAAATTGTTAGCGTTGCAAAATTACTTATTTTCGAGCGTCCACACATTTTTTGGCGTGATTTTTGCAATCATTTTGTGCAAAAACACTACTTTTACACAAATTTAATTGTATTATGCTTATTCGACTTATTTTTGCGGCTCTTGCCGTGGGCATCACAGCATGGTTGTTGCCGGGAGTGGAAATTCAGCCATGGTGGGCCACCGTGATTGTGGCCGTGGTGCTGGGATTGATCAACACATTCATTCGCCCGGTGGCCAAGTTCATCTCACTGCCCCTCAACATCCTCACACTGGGGCTTTTCACGCTCGTCATCAACGCACTCATGGTGCTGTTGTGCGCTTGGTGTGTGAGCGACCACTTTAAGGTGGAGAGTTTCGGTTGGGCCTTGCTCTTTAGCGTGGTCCTCACCCTTGTGTCGTGGTTTTTGGGCATTTTCAAGAAATAGCTCGGTAGCGAGCGATGACCCTGCAAAGGCATTGCCCGCATGCTTCTTTGTTTTGGCTTCTATCGATGCCGGCCGGCACCGATAGATAGAGTGCGCGCCATACCCCGCAGACGGCACTTCTTGTGATGCAACTTTTTATAAATTACCGAAATAATCCCAAAAAAGTTTCCTCATAGAAAAAATAAATCGTAGCTTTGCAGCCGTTTTTGATTAACCACATAAAAAATAAAATGGCAGAAAAAGCAAAAGTCCAGTACAGGCAAAGCATTGTGGTCCGTTTTTCGGGCGACAGTGGCGACGGCATGCAGCTGGCTGGCAACATCTTCTCTAACGTGAGTGCCGGACTCGGCGACCGAATTTCAACATTCCCCGACTATCCGGCCGAGGTGCGCGCTCCGCAAGGTTCATTGGGCGGTGTTTCGGGTTTTCAAGTCCACATTGGGCACGGTGTGCACACTCCCGGTGACGAATGCGACGTTCTTGTGGCCATGAATCCGGCCGCACTCAAGCAAAACGCACAATTCTTGCGCAAAGGTGGCGCAGCCATCGTTGATATCGACACGTTCACACAAGCCGGACTCGACAAGGCCTTATACACAACCACCGAGCCATACGAGGAACTTGGATTGAAAGCCCAAGTGATTGAAGCCCCTATCACCACCATGGTCAAAGAGGCGCTTAAAGATTCAGGATTGGACTTGAAGTCACAGCTCAAGTGCCGCAACATGTTTGCTTTGGGATTGGTGTGCTGGCTGTTCAACCGTCCCATGGAAGCACCGCTGAAATTCCTCAGAGCCAAGTTTGCGGGCAAGCCCGAAGTTTATGAGGCCAACGAGCTGGTCATTAAGGGCGGATATAACTACGGCCACAATATTCACGCTACCGTTTCGACCTATCGCATCCAGTCGGACGAAGTGCGGCCGGGCATCTACACCGACGTCAGCGGCAACAAGGCCACCGCTTGGGGTCTTATCAAAGCTTCGGAAATGAGTGGACGTCCCCTCTTCCTCGGCTCCTATCCCATCACTCCGGCCACCGACATTTTGCATGAGCTGGCCAAGAGGCGCGATCTCGGCGTGAAAGCCATCCAAATGGAAGACGAGATTGGCGGCATTTGCTCTGCCATTGGTGCTTCGTTTGCTGGTCACTTGGCCGTGACTACCACATCAGGCCCCGGACTTGCCTTGAAAAGTGAAGCCTTAGGACTGGCCGTGATGGCCGAGCTGCCACTGGTGCTGGTGGATGTGCAGCGTGGCGGCCCCTCTACGGGACTGCCCACAAAGACTGAGCAAACCGACTTGCTGCAAGCTCTGTACGGACGCAGCGGCGAAAGCCCTCTGGTGGTGCTGGCCGCTGCATCGCCCACTGATTGCTTCAAGATGGCATTTCAGGCCGCCCGCATCGCCATTGAGCACATGACCCCCGTGGTTCTGCTCACCGATGCGTTCATCGCCAACGGTTCATCGGCATGGCGCATTCCCGAAGAGGGAGAGTATCCCGTCATCAAGCCCAATTATGTGCCCGCCGCTGTGAAGGAAACATGGACACCCTATATGCGCAATGCTTTGGGCATTCGCTATTGGGCCATCCCCGGCACACCCGGACTTGAACATGTGGTGGGAGGTTTGGAGAAGGACTACAACACCGGCGTGTAGAGCAACGACCCCATCAACCACGCCCACATGGTGGAAACCCGCCGCATGAAGATTGCCAATATAGCCAATTATATCCCGGAACTTAAGCTCAAAGGCGACCCCACTGCCGACACCGTGATTGTGGGATGGGGCAGCACCTACGGACACATCCTCGAAGCCGTCACACGACTCAACAACGAGGGTGTCAAGATTGCTATGGCACAACTGCGCTACATCAACCCGCTGCCCAAGAACACGGCCGAGCTGCTGAGCCGCTTCAAGACAGTGATTGTGGCCGAACTCAACACCGGACAAATGGCCGGCTACCTGCAAGGCAAGATTGCCAACCTGAACATTTGCCACATCAACAAGGTGCAAGGGCAACCGTTCATGGTACAAGAGATTGTGGATGGAGTTAAAAATATCATCATGGAGGAGGAATTGTAATGGAACAGAATATGACCGAGCAGGCTACGACCTGCAAACCGCTTGACTACAAGAACAATCAGCCCGTGCGTTGGTGCCCCGGCTGTGGTGACCATGCTGTGCTGAACGTGTTGCTCAAAGCCATGGCTCAACTGGGCATCCCCTCAGAGAAGACGGCTGTCATTTCCGGTATCGGATGCAGTTCTCGCCTGCCCTACTACACCCGCACCTATGCGTTTCACACCATTCATGGCCGTGGTGGCGCCGTTGCCACTGGCTTCAAGACGGCCAACCCTGAAATGACCGTATGGCAGGTGGCCGGCGACGGCGACTGCCTTGCCATCGGCGGTAATCACTTCATTCACGAGGTGCGCCGCAACATTGACGTGAATTTGCTGCTGCTCAACAACCGCATCTATGGCTTGACCAAAGGACAATTCTCGCCCACCAGCGCACGCGGCTTCAAGTCGAAGTCGTCGCCCTATGGCACCACCGAGGATCCCTTCGTGCCCGCCGAACTCACCTTTGGCGCTCGCGGCACATTCTTTGCCCGCAGCATCGACGTGGATTTGACCACCAGTCAGGAAATCATGGTTGAGGCCGCCAAGCACAAGGGCTGCTCAGTGGTGGAGATTTTGCAGAACTGCATGATTTTCAACAATGGCATTCACAGCTACATTGCCGACCGCGAAAACCGCCCCGACCGCACCATTCATCTGGTGCATGGCGAAAAGATGATTTTCGGCAAGGACAAGAATCGCGGTTTGGTGCAGGACGGATTTGGCCTGAAAGCCGTCACCATTGGCGAAGATGGCTACACTCTCGACGATGTGCTGGTGCATGATGCCAAGTGCGAGAGTTTCTTCTTGCATCAGCTCTTGGCCATGATGGACGGCACCGACCTTCCCGTGGCTTTGGGCGTGATTCGCGCCGTGGAGGCTCCCACCTATGAAACGGCACTGGCCGAGCAAGTGGAGGAAGCTAAAGCCCTACACGGTTTCACCTGCCTGCGCGATGTGGTCATGGCCGGTGACACATGGGAGGTGAAATAATGACCTAAAAAACCGAGTGGCTCCGATGGTGTTGCCAGTCAGCCCAATCGGAGCCACTTCACTAATCTTCAACTCATCATCTACTTTCATGAAAGTATTGCTAATCAATGGAAGCCCTCACCCTAACGGATGCACCGCAAGGGCACTGCAAGAAGTGGGCAAAACGCTCAATGAGCACGGTGTAGAAACCCAAACCATCAACGTGGGCATCAAAAATATTCGTGGCTGCATCTCATGCTTCAAGTGTCAAGAAAAAGGCCAATGTGTCTTTGACGATTTGGTGAACGAAGCAGCACCCCTTTTTGAACAAGCCGACGGGATTGTGGTGGGGACTCCCACCTACTATGCCCATGCCAACGGTGGTGTGATCGCTTTCCTTGACCGCCTGTTTTTCAGCACGCCTTTTGACAAGGCTATGAAAGTGGGGGCTGCCGTCGTTTCGTCGCGCCGCGCCGGCAGCACGTCGGCCTTCGACGAGATCAACAAATATTTCACCATTTCTTCCATGCCCATCGCGTCGAGCACCTATTGGAACGAGGTGCACGGCTATACGCCCAGCGACGTGGAGCGCGACCGTGAGGGATTGCAGACCCTGCGCAACCTCGGACGAAACATGGCGTTTCTCATCAAGAGCATTTCCCTCGGCAAAACACAACTGGGTATGCCGGAGAAAGAATTCGGCACGTGGACTAATTTCATGGACGGCCTGCAATAAGACCGTCGCTCTCATCGCACAACACTCGTTTACAATGAAGCGTGTCACTCTATTTATAGCCATGCTGGCGGTGGCCATCAGTGCCTGCTCGCACACATCGAATATGTGGGGAGAAGTTGCTGCCGCCGCCGACAGTGTGCCTTTCCCCACGATGCGCGACACCCTCCCGACACCAAGAGAGGACGTGTCAATGGTTGTCATTGATGGCATTGTCTTGCGCCGGAACATTTGTATTTCACCCGATAGTGCCGACGTGGCCACACATATCACCTCCCGCTATCCTTTCATTAAAGGAAGCGATATAGCCGGAATTCAGATTATACCCATGAGCGAAATGGGCATTGTCTGTTCTCCGCAAGCGGCTCACATCATTTTGGTGACGACAAAACCCGAACGCGGCATCGACACCATTATGCTGAACGGGAAATTATCCGTCAGGAAAAAGAAAATCGCATTAGGCCATTTTGTTGACTTGTTGCCTAACTCATACTCTCGAAGGTTTCTCGAGAAGAAATGGGGGTTGAGCGACATCAGGTTCATTCAAATTCATCCTGAAGGGATTGAGGTGACAAAAGAAGCTCGTCACCAAAGCCAAATGGTCTTCGTAGAAATCCGCACTCGATAACTCACTGGTGACGCTCTGCGCTCGGCGGTGGTTCTTTAATCGGCATCAAGGCTGATCACCTCCAAAACTTCATGCCGGTTTGCTCAATCGCATTTTGCAAAAACGGCATGAACTCATCCGCCGCTGAATTCTCAGCCGGAAAAACGTACAGTCTGTATTTGTCGGCTCCTTTCTCATGGGTCGCAACCACAAAATGTCCGGCAGGTGCCCGGCTAATCATGAAATCAGTGTCTTCGTATGCTCCATTTTCAAGTGTTATTCGCCCGGAATGATCCACTGCCTTAGATTCATTAAAAAAGACATCAAAGTAAAAGACGTCTTTCTTTTGCAAGCCAGAAATCTTAACTTTTACAAAGTATTTTCCGGGCAGTGTATATAAGTCAGGGTCAGGCTGAACATCGGTCAATTCAATCGACAGATACGCTGACTTTTCCACTTCCTGATCGTTCTCGTTGACCATCTTTCCAAGAAGCAGCAAATCTTTGCCATAAGAGTTCTGCGCGAACAACGCCACCAGCAAAATCAATAACAGGGAAATCTTTTTCATAGCAAGTTTTTATGGATGAATACTTAAAAGGACATTAGAGTCGCGCCACAATGTGGCGATTTCGCAAAGGTACGAAATTCAGGACATATCATTGCGTACTTTTTTCGCGACTACGAACTTTTGCATTTTATTAACACATAAATTACGCTTCGCCTCGGCATAACTCAAATAAATTTGCTTTTGCGCTCTACTTGCAGTAACTTTGCATCATGGAAGAAAGCAAAAACATCATAAAAGCGCAGGGCAATCAAGTGCTATCCACACAATTAGTTGACGACGTTAAACTGATTGTGGAACGTGGTTTGCGTAAAGCATATCACAGCGTCAACTCCATTTCAATAATGACTTATTGGAATGTAGGAAAGCGTATTGTGGAAGAAGAACAACATGGCGAAAATCGTGCTGAATACGGTAAGCAAGTTATCAAAGGGTTGGCGCAAATATTGGTGCCACTATTTGGCTCTTCTTACAATGAGCGCAACTTGTACAGTATGCGTCAATTATTCTTGTGCTTCAAGGACTTGGAGATTTTGAACACGCGTGTTCAAAATCTTACATGGTCGCATTATCGCATGCTGCTTCGCGTTACGGATTCGGATGCACGGTACTGGTATCTGCGTGAAGCTTCAGAGGAGATGTGGAGCATTCGCACATTGAGCCGCAACATAGGCTCACAATACTATTACCGCTTATTGCAATCGCCAAAGAAAGAAAATGTTATTGCAGAGATGCAAGCATTGACACAACCTCTACAGCAAGGCAGAGACGAGATTGTCAAGAACCCGGTAGTTGCCGAATTTCTTAGTTTGGAGAACACTGACTATACCGAGAGTGAACTCGAACAAGTGATTATAGACCATTTGCAAAAATTCATCATGGAGATGGGACGTGGGTTCGCCTTAGTTGGTCGTCAAAAACGCATTGTTACCGAGACTGCCAATTACTACATTGACCTCGTGTTCTACAATTACGATCTGCAATGTTTTTTCTTGATAGATCTCAAGACCACGACAATAACTCATCAAGATGTAGGACAGATGGATATGTATGTCAGAATGTTTGATGAATTGAATAAAAAACGGATTCACAATCCGACAATAGGCATCATCTTTTGCGCCGAAACCGACCAAGACATAGCCAAATACTCTGTTCTAAACGATAATGACCGATTGATAGCCGCAAAATATCTGACCTATCTGCCTTCGGAAGAAATGCTAAAGCGTGAGATTGAGCGGCAAAAAGAGATTTTCTATTTGCAACACGGGAAGTCAGATAACGAAAATGCTGAACAATGAGAGGAATTATAACCTATCTCACATTGCTGTTGTGTATTGCTGAAATCAATGCGCAACAATGCCATATTAATGGAACAGCCAGAGATTGCTGCGACTTTGAACCATTAATTGGAGCCACGATTCAGTTGGTGTCAAGTGACACCACAATAGGAACCGCCACCGATATAGATGGTCGTTTTCAGTTTGAAAACGTCAATCCAGGAAATTACAAACTCTCCTTTTCCTTCGTTGGCTATGAAAAGAGAGTCATGAATCTGGGATATGTTTGTCGCGACACCACTGTCAATTTTGACATATATGGTGACGGGAGAGATTTGCACACGCTGGCTGAAGAAGATATCGAATCCGGATCTCCTCGCTTATATACTTTTGGGGGTATTGCACCCATAGGATATTCCAAATCAGACGAGGATTTCGAAAAACGGTATTCAATCAAGTATGAAATGTTTGGATGTGTGTTAACACTGAGTGTTGAATACATGACCGCTTATAACTTGAGGATTTTCGAATGGTTAACGAGTAAATATGGAACGTTGTGGCTTAAAAAGGTGCATCCAGATGTGCTTGGTCTGAATTATTACAAAAGGCGGCTGGAATAAAACTTATATCGGTGGGCTTTTGGGGGACTCATTGTGGCTCACTTTGAGCAAAAAGTCGTACCTTTGCTGCCTCAAATTGAAACACTATGGCTAAAGTTGTTATCGGATTTTTCTATATAATCCTTTTAGGATTACTTTTTGTGGCTCTATGGAGGCCTGCAAAGGTTCTGCCATTCATTAAAACATCAGATACTATTCGTAGAATCATAATTGTTGTTTTATGGTTGGCGGTTCTTCATTACTTAAGACATATAGTCGCATTATTTTTTAGTTAACTCAACGGCTCACCGAACAATCGTCGGTGGGCTTTTTGTGCCAAACAAAAATGGCTTGCATTGCCAAATTTACTGTACCTTTGTAATAAATAACGCTTATGTAAAAGATATTATCGTCATTAATTTGTTTACTAATAGCCATTTGCGCAATAGCGCAAAGCAATTCAGAAGATATGGTAACTTGCAATTATTTTAAGGTGGGCGACTGCAACGTATTTTATCGTGAGGCAGGGGACCCCGATAAACCGACGATTTTGTTGCTCCACGGCTTTCCCAGTGCGAGCCACATGTTCCGTGGCCTTATTCCCGAACTCGCCAACGACTATCACTTGGTTGCCCCCGACTTTCCGGGCTTCGGTCAAACCTATTCGCCCGAGCGTGGCGAGTTTGACTACATGTTTGACAACCTCGCCCGCGTCGTTGACGGCTTCACCGAGCAAATGGGCTTGACCAAGTTTGCGATGTATGTCTTCGACTACGGCGCGCCCATCGGCTTTCGCATTGCCATGTGGCATCCCGAGCGCATCACCGCCATTGTGTCGCAAAACGGCAATATGTATGAGGAAGGTCTTGGCAAGAAGTGGGAGGCTCGCAAGGAATATTGGGCAAACCCCACGCCCGAACTGCGCAAGCAGTATGCCTCGGCCTACGCCCTTGCTACCATTCGTGGGCAATACTGCGACGGCGCACCGCTTCACAGCGTTGCTCCCGATGGTTACACGCTTGATTTTGCCTACGTCAATCTGCCCGGACGCGACGAAATCCAGAACGACCTCATCTTTGATTATCAAAGCAACGTGCGCCTCTATCCCCAGTTTCAGCAATATCTGCGCGACAACCAGCCGCCGTTGCTCGCCGTGTGGGGCAGGAACGACCCGTCGTTCATTCCCGCAGGGGCATTGGCGTTCAAACGCGACCTGCCCAACGCACAAGTCCACTTTGTGGACAGCGGACATTTCGGCCTTGAATCGCACCA
>JAFVCX010000035.1 GCA_017478855.1 Muribaculaceae bacterium
CCTCGTACAGCGCAAGCACCACTTCGCCATCGTGGACGAGGTGGACTCGGTGCTCATCGACGATGCCCGCACACCGCTCATCATTTCGGGTCCCGTGCCCAAAGGCGAGGATCAAATGTTCAACGAATACAAGCCCAATGTGCAGCGCGTGTATGAAGCACAGCGCCGACTTGTCACGCAACTTCTTGTGGATGCCAAACGCCTGATGGCCAGCAGCGGTGAGAAAGAGCAAAAAGAAGGCACGCTGTTGCTCTACCGCGCCTTCAAGGGTCTGCCCAAATACAAACCCCTCATCAAGTTTTTGAGTGAAGACGGCGTGAAGCCGGCCATGCTCAAGACCGAGGCGTTCTATATGCAGGACAACAACCGCGAGATGGGCGTTGTGACCGATCCGCTCTTCTTCATCATTGATGAGCAAAACAACACCGTGGAGCTGACCGACAAGGGCATCGATGTGCTGACGAAAGGAACCGACGACCCGCAATTCTTTATCTTGCCCGACATAGCCACCCAGCTCTCGGCGGTGACCAATGAGCCGCTGACCGATGAAGAGAAGATGGCTAAAAAAGATGCCTTGCTGCAAGACTATAGCGTGAAGGCCGAGCGTGTGCACACCGTCACCCAGCTGCTGAAGGCTTACACCCTGTTCAACATCAATGAGGAATATATCGTGGATGAGCAGGGCAAGGTCAAGATTGTGGATGAGCAAACGGGCCGCATCATGGAGGGTCGTCGATACAGTGACGGCTTGCACCAAGCCATCGAGGCAAAAGAGGGCGTGAATGTGGAAGCCGCCACCCAAACCTTTGCCACCATCACCCTGCAAAACTACTTCAGAATGTATCATAAACTGGCCGGTATGACCGGTACTGCCGAAACCGAGGCAGGCGAGTTTATGGACATCTATAAGTTGGATGTGGTCACCATTCCCACCAACAAACCTGTTATCCGCAAGGATATGCCCGACCGCGTGTATAAAACCGAGCGGGAGAAGTTTGCGGCTGTCATCGATGAGATTGTGCTCATGCGCGATGCCGGCCGCCCCGTGCTGGTGGGTACCACTTCGGTGGATATAAGCGAGAAGTTGAGCCGCTGGCTGAACCAGCGCCATATTCCGCACCAAGTGCTGAACGCCAAATTGCACCAGCGCGAGGCCGACATCGTGGCGCAAGCCGGTCGCTCGGTCGACGGCAAGGGTGTGGTCACCATCGCAACCAACATGGCCGGTCGAGGCACCGACATCAAGCTCACCCCCGAGGTGCGCGAGGCAGGTGGCCTTGCCATCATTGGCACCGAGCGTCACGAGAGCCGTCGTGTGGATCGCCAGCTGCGTGGCCGTTCCGGTCGTCAGGGTGACCCCGGCTCCAGTGTGTTCTTCGTGTCGTTTGAGGACAAGGTGATGCGCCTGTTTGCCAGCGAGCGTGTGGTGAAGATGCTCAGTTTCCTCGGCCTGAAGGATGGCGAGGCGATTGAAGACCGCCGTGTGACCAACGCTATTGAAAATGCCCAAAAACGCGTGGAGGAAAACAACTTCGGCATTCGCAAGCACCTGCTTGAGTATGACGACGTGATGAACGCGCAACGCAAGGTGATTTACACTCGCCGCCACCACGCCTTGATAGGTGAGCGCATTGGCATTGATGTGATTAACACCCTCTACGATAGCGTGGAAGATGTGGTGAACCGTTTCGGTGCCGACGGCTACGAGGACTTCAGACTGCAAGTGATCAAGACTTATGCCATCGAGCCTCCCTTCGATGAAGAAACCTACCGGCGTGCCGACAATGACGATAAAGTGAGCCGGCTTTACAATGAGGCTTTGGCCGCGTTCAACCGCAAGATGGCTCGCCTCACCGAGGTGGGAACACAGGGCGTGGAAATGATTGTGGAGCAGCAAAAGGCCAACGGACTCACTGAGCCGCAAGGACTGGTGCGTGTGCCCATCACTGATGGCAAACGAGTATTTGGCATCGCGATCGACATCAAGGAGGCCTACGAAACCCAGTGCAAGAATTTGCCTAAAGCATGGCAAAAGGCGGTGATGCTGCTTACCATCGACGAAAGTTGGAAAGAACATCTGCGCGAGATGGATCAGCTGCGGCAAAGTGTGCAAAATGCCAGCTATGAGCAGAAAGACCCGCTCGTGATTTACAAGGTGGAGTCGTTCGATATGTTCAAAACGATGGTGGGCAACATGAATGCCAAAACGCTGTCGATTCTCATGCGCGGACAAATTCCGGAGGCCGCTACCGAGGCCGCTCCGCAGCGTGAGATGCCACGCCGCCAGCCGCAATATAGCGAAAACCGTGGCGGCACAGCCGATCCCGCCGAGGCGGCTGCGCAGGCACAACGCCAAGCCGCTCGCGCCCCGCAAGGCCCGCAACGCCCCACGGCACCCATTGTCACGGGGCCTAAAGTGGGCCGCAACGACCCGTGTCCCTGCGGCAGCGGCAAGAAATACAAGAATTGCCACGGACGTGGCCAGCTCTAAAGGAAAACCTTAAGACAAATAAGGAAAGTTGTTATAAGGGACAAGGTGCCGAGGCGGTGTCTTGCCCCTTTTTTGTCGGGTCATTTGAGCGAAACGGGGCGAGGATTCCTGCAATCGTTTGCAGCGTGTTTTAGGCCTTGCGTGTGGAGATGAGTTGCGCTTGTGAGCGAAAATTGCTAATTTTGTGTGTTTTAGAAAGAATAACTGCCATAAAAACTGATGTCATGATTAAGAAATTCTCATTCATATTACTTGCCTTAGTCATGCCGCTGCTGGCGCAGGCACAAGGCTGGCCGGCCAATTATGGAGGCGTGATGCTGCAAGGCTTCTATTGGAACTCTTTTGTGGACTCGCGATGGGCAACCTTTGAGAGCCAAGCCGACGAACTGGGGCAATATTTTGACCTGCTGTGGATTCCTCAAAGCGGCAACTGCGGCGGTTCCTCGATGGGCTACGACCCGCTGTATTTCTTTAACCACAACAGCACCTTTGGCACCGAAGCGCAGTTGCGCTCCATGATTGCCACCCTCAATGCAAAGGGAGTGAAGGTGATAGGCGATGTGGTGGTGAATCATCACAAGAGCCTCACGGGCTGGTTTACCTTTCCGGCCGAAACCTATCGGGGAGTGACTTATCAGTTGCAGAGCACCGATGTGGTGCGTGACGACGATGGCGGTGCCGCACTCACCGAGGCCAACCGCTTGGGAGTGAGCTTGAGTACCCGCAACGACACCGGCGAGGGGTGGGATGGCATGCGCGACCTTGACCATTATAGCGAGAATGTGCAAACCATCGTGAAGGCCTACCTTGACTATCTGCTTAACGACTTGGGTTATGCCGGTTTCCGTTACGACATGGTGCGTGGATTCTATGGCAGTTTTTTAGGCGCTTATAACGCCGCCGCTAAGCCCACATTCTCGGTGGGAGAGCACTGGACCAATTCGCAAAGCATCATCAGCTGGATGAACAGCACTCAGCATGATGGAGCCATTCAAAGCGGCGCATTTGACTTTGACTTCCGCTATGTGGTGCGCAACGCGTTCAACAACTCCACCATGAACAGCCTCGGCGGCCGGAATGGGGGGGAAAGCAACTGGCCCATCGTGGGCAACGGCACTGCTTCCTATCTTGAGAATGGAAAATATCGCCGCTATGCGGTCACCTTTGTGGAAAATCATGATGTGGAAGACCGCGGCAACGTGGAGAACTACAATGCCGACCCACTGAAGCGCGACACGGTGGCGGCCAATGCCTTTATGATGGCCATGCCGGGCACGCCCTGCGTGTTTCTTAAGCATTGGAAAGACTGCAAGCAGGACATTAAGGGACTGATTGACGTGCGCAAAGCGGTGGGCATCACCAACACCAGCACTTATGCGCAACTTGCCAGCACGGGCGCGTGCTATGCGCTTGAAACCGCAGGCACGGGCAATCGACGCCTCGTCACGGTGCTGGGCAGCAACCTCGATGGCTACCAACCCAGCACGTCCACATGGGTGAAAGTGGTGGATGGCTACCATTATCGCTACTATATGAACCGCGCCAGCGAAACGGCGTGGATCGACAAAGCTTCGGGCTACTACGACCGTGCCCAAAACGTCACTATGACGGCCGTCAGTTCGGTGGCAAGCGCAAAGCTGGTCTATACCACTGATGGCAGTGAGCCTACGGCTACCCACGGCACCCAAGTGGCCAGCGGCTACGTGCTGCGGCTCAACAAGCCCATGACACTCAAAGTGGGATTGCTGGTGGGAGGAATCATTAAAGATGTGCAGACCCGCGTGTATGACTTGCCGGAGTTGCCCGAGTTTACCCCGCATAAAGCCGCGGTCTACTTCCGCGATCCCCAAAAGACGGTGAGTACATGGAAGAACGTTTATTATTGGGCTTATGACGGCAACGGAATCCTCAATGCCACTAAAGTGTGGCCCGGCGACGCCATGCCCGACACCGTGACCATAAGGGGCGCGTTGTTCTACTACAAGTCGTTTGACATCAACGATGAGGACTACACGTTCAACATCGTATTCAACGCAAAAGGACAACCGCAAACCGTTGACATCACCGGCATCAATGCCTATGTGTATTATCAGTTGGGGGCTCTGAACGGGCAGGGGAAATACACGGTGACCAACGTCACCCGTTTCTATGAAAGTGCCAATCCGCTTAACCAAACTAAGGCGGGCGATGTGGACGGCGACGGCAATGTGGATGTGAATGATGTGAACATTCTCATCAATATCGCCCTCGGCAAAGTGTCGGCCAGCAGCTATAAGGGGAAAAGCGATGTGACCGGCGATGGTGAGGTGGACGTGAACGATGTGAATGCGGTCATCAATATGATTTTGGGTAAAAATAATTGAGAATAATCAGAAAACTAAACCTATGAAACGAATATTTCATTTTTTGATGGCGACGGCTTGCCCCTTGTTGCTTTTGGCGCAAGGATGGCCGAATAATTATGGCGGCGTGATGTTGCAAGGCTTCTTTTGGGATTCTTATGCGGCCTCGCGGTGGAGCAACCTTGAGTCGCAGGCCGATGAATTGGCCCAATATTTCGATCTTGTGTGGATTCCGCAAAGTGCTCGCGCAAAAAATGCCACATCAATGGGATATGACCCTCTCTATTGGTTCTCCAACTATAACAGCTCGTTTGGCACTGAGGCCGAGCTACGCTCGATGATAAGCACATTCAAGAACAAAGGCATAGGCACCATTGCCGATGTGGTGATTAACCACCGCGGCAACGTGAGCAACCGGGTGGATTTTCCTGCCGAAACTTATAAAGGAGTGACCTATGAATTGAAATCGACCGATATCTGCAAAAACGACGATGGCGGAGCCACACTCACTTGGGCCAATGCCAATGGCTACTCATTGAGTGCCAATAACGACACCGGCGAAGGCTGGGACGGCATGCGCGACCTTGATCACAACAGCGTCAATGTGCAGACCAATGTTCATGCCTATTTGGATTTCTTGCTCAATGATTTGGGCTATGCAGGTTTTCGCTACGATATGACCAAAGGCTATTCTGCGTCGTTCACGGGGATGTATAATGCGCAAGCCAATCCCACTTATTCGGTAGGCGAATATTGGGACGGCAATGCCGCTACTGTCAAGACATGGTTGAGCGGCACGAGGGTGAATGGTGCCATTCAGAGTGCGGCCTTTGATTTTCCGTTCCGCTACACGGCACGCGACGTGGTCAATAATAGCACATGGACGGCTCTTGGGGGAACATCGCTCATGAATGATGCCTCCTATCGCCGCTATGCGGTCACTTTTATTGAGAACCATGACACCGAGCGACGCTCCAGCGCAGAGCAAGACCCCATCAAGGCCGATACGTTGGCTCTGAATGCCTTCATGCTGGCCGCTCCGGGCACACCTTGCGTGTTTCTCAAACATTGGATTGATTGCAAGCGAAACATCAAGGCGATGATTGATGTGCGCAAAGCGGTGGGGGTGACCAATACCAGCACGTTTTTGCCCTATCGTTCTAACAAGGACTATTATGCCGCCATCACCACAGGTGCGCAGTGCCGTGTTCTTACGGTGGTGGGCGATGTGAACAACCCCAATATCACCGGTGTCATCAGTTCAACGCAATGGGTGCCCATCATCGAGGGTTATCATTATCGTTACTATGTGGAACCCAAGTTAGAAACGCCGTGGGTCGATGTGCCTTCGGGCGAATACACCGAGGCGTTTTCGGTGCAGCTCAAGGCGGTGAGCCAGCACACTGATGCCCAACTGGTCTACACCACCGATGGCAGTGAGCCTACGGCCACTCACGGCACGCAAGTGGCCTCGGGCACCTCAATCACCATAAAAGAGAACACGCAGCTCAAAGTGGGGTTGCTCGTTGGCGGCACGGTGACAAAAATCATTGAACGCAAATACACGTTTGAAGTGCCCTACGAAGGGCCTGTGGCCACCATCTACCTGAAAGACCCCACTGCGGAACCCAATAATTGGAGCAACGTGTACTTCTATGCTTGGGACGGAAATGAACTGATTGCCGACCAGTGGCCCGGCATCAAGGTGCAGGCCGACACGCTCATCAAGGGAGTGAAATTTTACTATCGCACCTTCAAAATGCCGCGCGAGGACTATAAATTCAACATCATTTTTAATA
>JAFVCX010000036.1 GCA_017478855.1 Muribaculaceae bacterium
AGTAGTCGCGCAAGGCAGGAGCTTGCTGGGTATCGGCGGCACCGCTGCTGCTGGTGCCATAAGTCATCGACACGGCATAACCCACATCCTTCAACAGCAGCGACACGGCAGCGGCCTGATCGTCGTTGTAGCCATTGCTGTAAGAGTCGAGCATGTTGGCCCAATCATAAGTTGAAGAGGCGAAATTGGCTGTGAGCTTGGTGGAGTAGGACTGGCCATTCAAGGTGTACTTCCATGTGTAGGTTTTGGAACCTGTGCCTGTTTCGGGCCACTTATAGTAATACATCACCTGCGAAATGGCGGTGGCCACACAGCCCGTGTAGCAACGGCGATTGTTGATGGTAGGCACTTGGTTGTTAAAGGGAGTGGACTGATCCCATGTGCTCGTGAGTATGGGTGCCACCTCGGAGTTCAAAGTCACAGCTTTGCGTGCGCGGGCGGCAGGATTGGAGCGCAAGTCGCTCATTTCAGCGCTATACACTTCCAGCAGATATTCGAGTCCGCAAGGAGTTTCGCCGGGCACAAAAGAGCCGTCGTCACTATAGCCCAGCACTGGCAGCGCACGGTCGTCGCCGGCCACGATGATGAAACCCTTGTCGTCAGCTCGGTTAAACACATAATAATCGGTTTCGCCTTGCGCGTTCACAGCCTGCTGGGCCAGTTCAAGGCGAGCGGCGGGCACTTTTGCGCCATTGCCGCCGGTCACGCCGGCAGCAATGGCTTTTGCTTGGTTCAGCGATACGGGTGCTGCGGCCGACATCAAGGCAAATGAGGCAGCGGCAAGAGTCAGGATAGTTTTTTGCATAAAAAATCGGTTTTATGGTTGTTTTGGTTATAAGTTTTCGGCCAAACAATAATATTTCTTACAAAAGAAACTCAAATTTCCTTTTTATCTTAAGAGCCAACAACTTTTTATGTTTTTTAGAGAATGTGGAAGTTTTGTCTATAGAAATACATTTTCTTTGATTTTTATACCCTCCCAAATCAAGTAGCCAATGGTCATACTGTCGCTATTTTTCGTCCATTGGGATGAAAAATAGTCTGCGGTCAATCTTTTTATGTAATTTTGCCGTGTGGAAGAGATATTGCAATATGTGTGGCAGCATCGCCTGTGGCGCAGCGAAGACATGACGACCAGCGACGGCCGTCGCATTCGTGTGCTTGACCCGGGCCTGCTCAACACCGATGCCGGCCCTGATTTCTTTAATGCCAAAGTGGAAATTGACGGCCGCGTGTGGGTGGGCAATATCGAGATTCATGTGCGTGCCTCTGACTGGCAACGCCACGGCCATCAGCACGACAAGGCCTACGACAATGTGATTTTGCATGTGGTGCGCCACGACGACGCGCCCGTGTTTCGCACCAATGGCGAGCGCATTCCGCAACTGGTGCTTGAGTGCTCGACTCGGTTTGGCGAGCGTCTTTCGGGGCTGGTGAACGCTCGCACAGAGTTGCCCTGCGCCCCGCAGCTGGGGCAAGTTCCTCACATCGCCATTACCGAATGGATGCAGGCGTTGGCTTTTGAACGCTTGCACGGCAAGGTGGCGCGTGTGCAGGCATTGTGCGACCTGTATGCCGGCAGCTGGGAAGACGTGTGCTATGTGATGCTGGCACGCACGCTGGGATTCGGCATTAATGGCGACGCTATGGAACGACTGGCGCGGCGCACGCCCCTGCGGCTGCTGCACAAGCACAGCGATAGCGTGTTGCAGCTCGAAGCCTTGCTGCTGGGACAAGCCGGCATGCTCGATGCCAGCCAAAGTGCCATTGATTCTTATTACAACCAACTGTGCCGCGAATATGCTTTTTTAGCCAACAAATTCTCGCTCACGCCTATGCAGGGCGAGGTGTGGAAGATGTTTCGCATTCGTCCGCAAAACTTCCCTCACCGGCGCATCGCGCTGCTCGCCCATTATGTGCACGATGGGTTCAATCTCATGCAGCGCATCTTGGATGCCGAGGATGAGCCGGCACTGCGGGCCTTGTTTCAAGTGGAGCTCACGGGCTACTGGCAGCGGCATTTCACCTTTGGCAAGGAGAGCGGCACCACATCGCGAGCGTTGAGCGAGGCCAGCATCGACATTGTGCTCATCAACACGGTGGCTCCGCTATTCTACGCACGGGGAGAGCTTACCGGCGACGACACCCTTTGCGACCGTGCCGTGAGCCTGCTCGAAAATTTACGTCCCGAGCACAATGCCATCACAGCCATGTTTGCCGCCGCCGGCATCAAGGCCGACGACGCTCTCACCTCGCAAGCACTCATTGAGTTGCGACGCAACTACTGCGAAGCACGCAAGTGCATCTACTGCCGCATAGGCCATCGCCTGCTCAGTCGTGCCGCCAAAACAGAATAAACATCAAATAAAGATAAACAACTATGAGAAAACAACTTCTTTCGGCCGCATTCTTGCTCATTGCGGTGAGCCTGCAAGCGCAGCGCGTGGTTCCCATTCATTATGGCAACATGGACCAGTGGGTCACACGCAACATCAAAGAAAGCGCCGTCATTGGCGGCAACACGCGCAGTATCTATGCCATTGGTCCCACACAGACCATCGAAGGAGCCGTGCCTTATCGTGGCCTTGGAGGGTCGCCATGGGGGTCGAGCAATGTGCTGGCCAAAGTCATGGGTGTGGTCAAAACGAGCAATGCCGTCTTCCCCGACAAGCGTGGCAAAGGCCAATGCGCCAAGCTCACCACCATGCTCGAGCATGTGAAAGCCGTGGGCATCATCAATATGGACGTGCTGGTGAGCGGCAGCATTTTCTTGGGAAAGATGACCGAGCCCATCTCAAGCACTAAGAACCCTTACAGCAAAATGGAAATGGGTATTCCCTATACCCAGCGGCCCAAATATTTGCAATTTGACTATAAGCTGAACGCCCCGTTGGCCGACCGCACTTATTCCAGCGGTTTCGGCGCAAAGAAGACGGTGCGTGGGCGCGACTACGCCGAGGTGTTCATCCTCCTGCAGCGCCGCCGGGAAGACAGCAAGGGCAACCTGCATGCGGCTCGCGTAGGCACAGGCCGCCAGCGATTCGGTGCCACCACCGACTGGGTGAACTCCTATCGCATTCCCATCTGGTATGGCGACATCACCAAGCATGCCGGCTATCAGAGCTACATGGGGCTGATCAATGGTGAGAAATCCTATTATGCCCGCAACAGCAAGGGCAAGATGGTACCCGTGCCCGAAGAGCAGTGGGACGATGCCAACGCCACGCCCACCCACATGGTGCTCATGGCATCAAGCGGATGCGGCACAGCCTATATAGGCACTATAGGCATGACGCTTTGGGTGGACAACTTCGCACTGGTTTTTTAAGCGTTCTTGCCTGCCTATTCGGCCAAAAGGGAGAAATGTCAACTTTTTTGTGTAAATTTGCACAGAAAGATCTTTTTACTCATTCATTCCCCACAACTTGACTTATGGCGACAGTGGACGACAAAAAAATCATTTTCTCGATGGTGGGCGTGAGCAAAACCATTGAGCAGAATCAAAAACAAATTCTCAAAAACATCTACCTTTCGTTTTTCTATGGCGCAAAAATAGGCATCATAGGACTGAACGGCTCCGGAAAATCCACACTGATGAAAATCATTGCCGGATTGGAGAAGCAGTATCAGGGCGAGGTGGTGTTCGCGCCGGGCTACTCGGTGGGCTATCTGCCCCAAGATCCGCAACTCGACCCTGAAAAGACGGTGAAAGAAGTGGTGATGGAGGGTGTGCAGCCCGTGGTGGATGCCCTCAACGAGTATGAAGAAATCAATCAGAAATTTGGCCTGCCCGAATACTACGAGGATGCCGACAAAATGAACGCGCTCTTTGCCCGCCAAGCCCAACTGCAAGACATCATCGACGCGACCGACGCATGGAACCTCGACAGCAAGCTCGAACGTGCCATGGATGCCCTGCGGTGCCCCGACGGCAACCAGCCCACCATTCACTTGAGCGGTGGCGAGCGACGGCGAGTGGCCCTGTGCCGGCTCTTGCTGCAAAAACCGGACGTGCTGCTGCTCGATGAGCCCACCAACCACCTCGATGCCGAGTCAATCGACTGGCTCGAACAGCATTTGCAGCAATATGAGGGAACGGTGATCGCCGTGACACACGACCGCTATTTCCTTGACCATGTGGCGGGGTGGATTCTGGAGCTTGACCGCGGCGAGGGCATTCCATGGCAGGGCAACTACAGCAGCTGGCTGGAACAAAAGACCCAGCGGCTCGCCATGGAAGAGAAAACGGCCAGCAAGCGTCAGAAGACCTTGCAGCGCGAGCTGGAATGGGTGCGCATGGCTCCTAAAGCCCGTCAAGCCAAAGGAAAGGCTCGCCTTAACAGCTACGACAAACTGCTCAACGAGTCGGTGAAAGAAAAAGAAGAAAAACTTGAAATCTTCATCCCCAATGGTCCGCGGCTTGGCAACAAGGTCATTGAGGCAAAACATGTGGCAAAAGCCTTTGGCGACAAGCTGCTCTTCGACGACTTGAATTTCATGCTTCCGCCTAATGGCATCGTGGGGGTGATAGGCCCCAATGGAGCCGGCAAGACCACCTTGTTTCGCCTCATCATGGGCATGGAGCAGCCCGATAGCGGCAGCTTTGAAGTGGGCGAAACGGTGAAGGCCGTCTATGTAGACCAGCAGCACACGAGCATCGACCCCAACAAGAGCGTGTATGAAGTGATTTCGGGTGGTGTGGAACTGCTGCGCATGGGCGGACGCGACGTGAATGCCCGCGCTTATTTGTCGCGCTTCAACTTTTCAGGGGTCGACCAGCAAAAACTGTGTGGCGTGCTCTCGGGCGGCGAACGCAACCGCTTGCAACTGGCGTTGGCACTTAAGGAAGAGGGCAATGTGCTCTTGCTTGATGAGCCTACCAACGACATCGACGTGAACACCTTGCGAGCACTTGAAGAGGGCTTGGAGAACTTTGCCGGCTGCGCCGTGGTCATCAGCCACGACCGCTGGTTCCTTGACCGCATCTGCACCCATATCCTTGCCTTTGAGGGCGACTCAAATGTGTTTTTCTTCGAGGGCTCATATTCTGAATATGAACAAAATAAGCTGAAGCGCCTCGGCAAAGATGAGCCTACGCGCATTCGCTATCGCAAGCTCACCGACGATTAACCTTCCTCGCACTTAAAGCATTGGCGTGCTGCCAATTGGTTTCGGTGCAAAAACAAAGAAGATGGGAATCAAAACGATTCCCATCTTCACTATGTGTTAGAATGCTCTTATTTGCCAAGCACGAGGTTGATGAGCTTATTCACGTCGTTCACATCCACGTCACTGCTGCCGTCCACGTTGGCACGGCCATTATATTTCTCGGCATCTTCCTTGCCGAGCACGATGTTGATGAGGATATTCACGTCGTTCACATCCACCTCGCCGTCGCCATTCACGTCGCCAATGGGGTTGGCGGCCACACCGGCCAGCGTTTGGTTGCTGGGAGCCTTGCTCTCAAACGTGTTGTTGGCCTTAGGCAAAGCCCAAGCACCCATGCCCGACTGCGGAGCGGCCAAATACACGTTGTTGGCCACATCGAATGCCAAGCCATAGCTTTCGCTACCCAATGCGGGCGAGATGCTATACTTAAGCGTGAGCGTGGGAGTGCCCGTGACGGTTTCGCCCAAGTCAAATATCTTGATTTCGTCGCCGCAACCCATAGCCAGCAGTGTGCCATCGGCATTGATGGCCATAGCACCTTTTTGCGAAGTGCCAATCAGGTTCACATCCACGGCACCTGAGTTAAACACCACCTGACCGTCTTTCACCGCGATGAGCGAAGGAATGGCCTTGCTATCGGCCCAGCGATATTGCGAAATCCACCAGTTGCCATTGTTGTCGGGCTGAATGCGGCACGATGCGTTGCGCAGCAAGCCGTGGTCGGGGTCATCGGCTCCGCAGGGGTTGTTGTAGAGCACAGCCGAGGGGGCGCTCACCCACGGAGTTTCGGCGTTGCCAATGTTGTATTGCAAGAGCGGCAAGCAGTCGGGGCTTGCGCTGGGATAGTCCTCGTCGATGGTGTAGAGCACCGTGTTTTCGCCGGAGCCTTCTACCCAGCACGACGACACCGAGCCACCAATGTTCACGCCATTGTAGCTGGCGAGGCCATCGCCATTGCGCGTGCCGCCGAATATGGGCGTAAATGTGCCGGTGAGGTCGGCAGGATTCGCTTTCCACACTCCGCTGTGACCATCGCTCCAGTCGGCCAGATAAAGCGTGCCGTCGTCGGCAATCTTCACATCGTTGGGGCTGGCATTGGCCGCCCAGCTCACGCCGCCCGCATAGGGAGCGTTCACTTGTCCTGTAACATCGGCAAACGTGGCATCGAGCACATAGAGGCCATTGCGAGTGGTGCGGCCATTGGTGGTGCCACCCTTCGCTTCGGTCATATAAATGCGGCCAAAGTAGGGGCTCTCCATGCTGTTGTCGACGGCCACGCCGCGCAGGTTGGCAAAGTTGAGTTGCTCTTGCTTGTCGAGGCTGGTGAGTGCCACCGGCTTCCCGGTGTCATTAGCCACACCGGTAGCCACCACGCTCCATGTGAGCACGTCGCCTTCCACGCCCGCGAGATCCACCGTGGCCACATTCTTGCCCTTGCTCATTGTGCCTTGCGCAAAGGTCTTGACCAGCGTGGCTCCGTTGTAGATGTTCACATCCACGCTGGTGGCATCGGCATTCAGCGTGAAAGCGAGGTCATATTTGCCTTCATCGGTTTTTGACGCTGAAAGCTCGCTGGCATAGATGTTGGGGGCACCCAGAGTGACCACAGGAGGCTCATAGTTGGGATCCACAAGCTGAGTAACAAAACTCGTGGTCTTGGCCGCCGTCACCGTCACCTCTTTAGTTTGGGTTTCATAGCCCTCGGCTTCCATGCGCACTTTGTAGTTGCCCGGAGCAAGGTTGCGGAACACATACACACCATTGTAGAAATTGTCGGTAGTGTAGGTACCAACCACATTGCCATTTGCGTCGAGCAGCGTGGCTTTGGCACCATTGAGCGGTTGATACTGGTCGTGCGACTTCTTCACATAGTTGGAAAAACGCGCGTCCTGCATCACTCGCTGGCTGTCTTTGATCGAGCCCATAATCTCTCCATAGGCAGGAGCGTCGGCACCAAAGTAGCTCAGCAAGAAGCGATAAAGGTTCAGACCCGTCATCACGGCATAGTCACTATTGAGCAAGCGGTGGGTTTCAGGCTTATAGTCATGAAACGAGGTTTCCATCAAGAAGCCGGGCACCGTGAGGGGGCGCAGTACGCCCAGAGAGAAGCCCAAGAAATGGTAGTCATCGCGCAGCAGCGGGTTGCTGCTGGTCCACACCGTGATGTTGTTGTCGAATAAGAAAGGAGCGCACTTGGTGGCCATATCTTTCGAAGTTTCATTCCAAGCCACCCCTGATGCGGCGTTCTCATTGCCTTTATAAAGGCCCAGCAGGTAGTTGGTGCCATTGTTTGAGCCAAGCGCATTGCTGTGCACACTCACGAAAGCGTCGGCACCAAAAGAGTTGGCCTCCTCGGCAATTTCACTCAGCACTTTGTCGTCCTCATCGCGGTTTTGAGTGCGCGAAATCATCACCGTGGCGTTAGCCTCCAGCAGCAGTTTGCGCAACTCCAGACCTTTCTTCAGGTTGCACGACGATTCAAAGAAACCCAGCGTGTCGCCCGACGCAAAGGGACTGGTCACCACATTGCGGTCGTTGGCCAAGTCATAGCCGCCGTGGCCTGGATTCACATAGATTTTCACGCCAGTAAGATCCTTGGCCTGCGTCGCAAACATCAGCAGTGCGATGCATAAAGTTAGAATTTTCTTCATGATTGATTTGGATTTTTACTGGTTAATGTTAACTGTCATCACATACACTTCGCCCTCGGCGGTGTTAAAAGCCACACGACCCGCGGCTGCGGTGGGGTACATTGCCTTCACGCTGGCCGGAGTAATGGTCTGGCTAAAGGTGCCGTCCACGTTGGTGAGCACAATGGCGCTCTCGGTCACCTCATAGCCATTGTCGCGGTCTTGCATGGCCACAAGCCACTGGTCGTCATACCAGCGAGCGGCGCGCACTTTGCCCACAAATATGGTGGTGCGGCCGGCAAGGTCATACACATAGGTGCCACGGCCCGAAACGGTATAGGCTATGCGCTTGCCGTCGGGTGAAAGTTGTGGCCATAAGTAACGGTGCTGTTCGCCATTGGGCGTGAGCACTTCGTTGTTGTACACAAGTTGCAACTTGTCGTTCACCGCAACGGCGGCAGGCATGGCGTTGCGCCCTGCACGAGCCTCGGTCGACAAAACCTCATTCTTGCCGGTGGCCACATCCACGCGCACCAAACCCGCATAGTTCTGCGCCGTGACCAGCACCGAAGTGCCGTCGGCCGTTAATTGCGGATAAAACGCCGGTTCGTTGGTGGATATGCGCACCATCTCGCCCACTGCCACCGTTTGGGCAAGGGCGATTGCCGTCGACAACAAGGCCGACATGACAAACATTGAAATTCGCATATTTTTCATTATTTAATTGATTTGTTATTTGCCTAAAACAATGTTAATTAGCGTGTTCACATCATTCACATCCACGTCGCCGCTGCCGTCCACATTGGCGCGGCCATCATATTTGTTGCCGTCTTCTTTGCCCAGCACCACATTGATGAGGATGTTCACATCGTTCACGTCCACCTCGCCGTCGCCATTCACATCGCCTTTCTTGGTTTGAATACCGGTCACGGTGATGGCTTGCGATGCCGGAGCCTGAGTGGTGAACTGGTTGTCGGCCTTAGGCAATGCCCACAAGCCCAAACCGTCGCCTTGGTCAAACGCGCCATAAAGGTTGCCGGCCAAGTCGAACGTCAACCCCCACACGCGATTCTTTGCCATGCCGTGAGTGATGGTGTATTTTAGTGTGAGCAGAGGCTCTCCGTCCACTGTTTCGCCCAAGTCAAACACCTTGATGGCATCATTGCTGGCCATGGCCAGCAAGGTGCCTTCCTCATTGATGGCCAGACCGCCAATCATGGAGTTACCCACCAGCACATCGTCTTCGCGGGCCGTGGCGGTGTTGAAATCTTCGGTCTTAGTGGTGGTGTTGTAGTGAATGAGTGCGGGTTGTGAGGCATTTTCCAGCCAGCGATATTGCGAAATCCACCAGCCGGTGGCATCGGGCACAATCTCGGTGCTGCCGTTCACAGCAAGGCCATTGGCATTGTCGAAAACCACTGCCGAAGGGACTTGGCCCCACGGATTGGCCAGTGAGCCGATGTTGTATTGCAGAATGGGGAATTTGCGGCCATCCACACGGTAATCTTCATCAAAGGTGTAGAGCACCGTATTATCACCCTCGCCATCAACCCAAATCGACACGATGGAACCGGCCACGGGCACACCTCCATTTGAAATCAAACCCGTTTCGTCGCGTTCTCCGGCAAAGACGAGCTTGAAATCGGCATTCAAGTCGGCCGGATTCACCTTCCACACTCCGCTGTGAGAGTCGCTCCAGTCGCACAAATAAAGGGCATCAGGAGCAACAAACACGCGCTGCGGGCTGGCAGAGCTGGCCACAAACCCGGCATTTCCCTCATAGGGGGTAGTGCCTTGATTGGTCACATCCTCGAAAGCGGCGTTAAACACATACAAGCCGTTTTTGGTGCGACTGCTGGCACTATTGCCGCTCTCAGTCACATAGATGCGGCCAAAGTAGGGGCTGTTCATATCGTTGTCCACCTTGATGCTGCGAGCCATGTAGAAGTCCATGTTCTCCTCGGTGTTCTTATCGGCGACCTTGACCGGCACGGTGGCCGTGTTGGGCGCGCCCTTAGCCGTGAGGCTCCATGCCATGTTTTCACCTTTGAGGTCACCCAAATCCACAAGGGCTGTGTTTTGCCCTTTGAGGAACTGGCCGGTGAGAGCATAAGTTTTTCCGCCCATGTTCAAGTCGACCGATGTGGCATCGGCATTGAGCGTGAACGAAATTTCATACTTGCCGTCAGCACCCTGCTTGGCGGCCAATGCGCTGGCATAGACATTGGCATTCTGCGCAACGGCTCCCATTGCGGAGCACATTGCGGTCACAAGTAGTAAATGTTTTGCCTTCATGATTCTTTCTTTTTTTGAAGAAATTATTCTTGTTCTGAAAAATCTTTCCGGGATGTGGGAAGCTCTTTTCAGCCGCTCCCCACTCCCCGAAAGTCACTTGTAGGGTCACTCTTCACGTTCCGGGAACTCCACCAGCACATAGCCCGCACGGGTGGCGGCGCCCATCACGCTCAAATTACCGTTCACGATGCCCCAGCCTGTATTGGCGGCAGGAGCCGAACCATACGAGCCACCCATCTCCAACTCAAAGAGTGGCGACTTGTCCTCGGCCTCAATGAGTTTGTCGAATGCTTGGGCGGTGTTGATGCCCTCGGCAAGACTATACACATAAAGTGTGGGAATCTGCTCGTTTTTCACCCACGAGCCCCAACGGCTGGCCGTAGCTATCAGATAGCGCTCATTGTCATACACAATCACGCGCGCGTCGCAACAGCGAGCAGGCACCACCTCGGCGGGGATGGTGTTACCTATCTGCTTGCCGTCTTTGTCCATCAAGATGATGGGAGCCTGTGAGCTGGTGTAGACATACTCATTGGTCGTGCCCACCACGCGGT
The DNA here is from genome assembly GCA_017478855.1 of Muribaculaceae bacterium. Taxonomy (GTDB): domain Bacteria; phylum Bacteroidota; class Bacteroidia; order Bacteroidales; family Muribaculaceae; genus Sodaliphilus. The sequence goes on from JAFVCX010000036.1 coordinate 10,649, forward strand.
TGACGCTCGCATAGTAGCTGGCTGCCGTGGGCGGTGCCACATAGGTGGGATTGCTTATGGTGGTGAAACCCGTCACATCCAAGCGCATAATCATGGTGCCGTCTTGCGTGACGAAGAACATGTAGCCATTGCCATTCTCATCAATATCGACCGACATGTTATCGCCAAATCGTTTGGCGGCAAAGGTTTTATCGGCTTCAGTGTCACCCGTTCCATCAAGCGTAAAGACGGTTTCGCAAGGTGCCGACGAGTTGCTCCAGTGGTAAATCTTGAACGGTTCGCTCTCCTTGATGCCCACCGAGAGGTTGCAGATGTAGATGTGACCCTGCGCCAAGCGGCCCGCGCTCAGCAAGAAGGTGCCACTGCTCACACCATCCATGTTGAGGGTTCGGCCACTGGGGTTGCCGCTCTTGATGGCATCAACCGTGAGCACATAGGGATTCACGCCACCCTCACGCGACACGACCAACATCTCCTTGCCGTCATAGTCGGCACTGCGGGTGTTGTCGCTCACCCAGTCGGGCGACTGGTTGCCGCCGTCGGCCGAATAATTCCACACGGTGGCCTTGTTGAAGTCTGCGCCAAATACGGGAATGGCCGAGAACGAGAAACGATACTCTTGGGTTTTGCCCATAAACTCCAGCTTGACGGAGCCTTTGGGATCGCGTTTCACCACGTTGTTTTCTATGTTAGAATAGATTTTGTTGGCTCGGTGCGGCAGCGACACCACTTCGGTCAGCACCACCTCGTCAAATCCTTCAGCACCCAGATAGATGGTGGAGTCCACCATGCTCACATAGCCGTCGTGCTCTGTACCATCGGGCAAACGCACGCCCACACGCTCCATGATGGGGCACTCGCTGGTAGCCACAAGGTTGAATTTCACCGTATAGGTGCTGGTGTTCTCCACATTCACCACAGTGACGGGAGCCTCTAAATTGCTGAAATCGTAGCTCTCTTTGTCGAGCTGCGCATTGAGCGACAGCTTTGAGCGGAATTTGATTTCCTCTATATTGGTTTCGGCAGGCACGTCGAAGGTGACAGTCTTGGCCTGCTCATTCACAACGCCCTCCACGGTTTCTGTGCCGGTGAGGCCCGCATTGGTCACTCGCAGCCAGTAGATGACGGTTTCACCCGAAGGGTTGTCAACGATGGGGTCATCGCTGCATCCCATGAGTCCGCCACAGGCGGCCAGAGCCAGAATGGTATATAATATTTTCTGTTTCATATTGATATAGTTTTACGCAATTAGGGTTTTATTCCTCGCCTTCCCACTCTTTGGTCTGTGCCAAAACGTAACCGTGGTTCTTATAAAGGGTGATTTGGGCACGCGGCACAGGACGCACATAGTTTTTGGGCTGCGGAGCCTTGCGCTCGGTGCCGGTGTTGCACAGAATGAGGCCCTCGCTCGCACCATCCACGATTTTCACCTCGTCGGTGTTGGCTTTAGGATAATCGGCAAGGCGGATGTAGGCCCCATAACGAATGTCGGGGTTGGTTTCATTGCACATATAGTCGAGTTTCTTCCAGCGTTTGAGGTCATTATAACGCAAACCCTCAAAAGCCAGTTCTACACGGCGCTCACGCCGCAATTCCCACAGCAAGGAAGGCACATCGGGGTCACGCATGGGGTCGTCGTAGGCGAGGCCGTTCACAGCCGGCTGGTTGCCTTGCATTTCGAGTGGGGGCAGGTTCACACCGGCGCGGGCACGAAGCAAGTTGATGCTCTTGTCGAGGTCAACTTGCGTAAGAGTGCCCAATTCATAGCAGGCCTCGGCATAGTTGAGCAACACCTCGGCATAGCGCAGCACGGGAGCATCGGTCACATTCTGGGCATTGCGGAATTTCAGCTCGCTGCTCAACGAATCTTTGTCGCTCATGAATTTGTGCATTGAGTAGCCCGAAGTGGAGTAGTTAAACGGCGTGCAGTCCTCACCACGAATGAAATACTTGGTGCGGAACGTTTCGGTCAGGCGACCGTCGCGGTCGGCAAAAAATTCCTCGGCCGTCGTGGGCTGCCATGCGTCGTTCAGGTAATGCACAGGCAAGCCGTTGCTGTTGAGGTAGCTTTCGAGCAATGCTTTGTTGGCGCCGGTTTGGGCCTCCTTGTTGTTATAGGTGAGCGTGCAGTGCATGAGCACACCGTCCACATAGCTGCGATAGAAAATCACCTCTTTGTTGCTGGCGAGGTCATCGCTGGTGAAGAGCGCGTTGTAGTCATCGGTAATGGTGAATTTGCCGCTGTTCATCACCAGCAAGGCGGCACGGCGGGCGAAGTCAATCAACTCATTGCCCAAGTTGGTGTCGATGCCATGATACTTCAAGAATGTGCCCTCACGCAGCGCATAGCGCGATGCCATGCCGGCCACCACATATCGGTTGATCTGGAGCGAGCCGTCATCGGTGCGCACGTTGTTCATGGCAAACTCAAAGTCCTCCATCATCTTGCGATCCACCGTGGTGCGTGGGTCGCGCGGCTTGTACAGCACGTCATAGTCGGTGGCGGTCATCGTGTGGTCAAAATAAGGCACGTCGCCAAAGAGGAAGGTCAGATCGCCATATTCGAGCGCGCGGAAGAAGCGGGCAATGCCCTTCCAGTGATTGATAGTGGCTTCGTCAAGGGCGGGCACGAGGTCGATGCTCTCAAGCATGTAGTTGGCCTTTTTCACATAACTGAAGTCCCACGAGCCATCGGTTTCGGGGATGCGGATGGGCGTGAACTCGCCCTGCGTGCGCCACGCCACGTCGTCGTTAAACGTGTCGCCATTGCCATAGCGGCTGCCGCCAATCAAGCCGCTTGTGCCATAGCCCACAAAATAGGCGGCATAAAAGCCATTGGCATAGGTGCGTATTTGCGCTTCGTTCTGCCAGTAGTCATAATCTGGCACCACCGTGTAGGGGTCGCGCTCAAGGAAATCATTGCACGAGCCCAGCGAGAAGAGCAGTGTCAGCATGACAGCGATTATATTATATTTTTTCATAGGAGTATTCATGATTAGGAGTGATTAGAAAGTGACTTGCAAACCAAATGAACACGTCTTAGCATAGGGATAGGAGCGGCCCAAGTAGTCGCCGTCGCCCGTGTCATAGCGGGTTTCGGGATCGATGGGCACACCATTCATGTGGTCAAAGGTGAGCAGATTCTCAAATGAAGCGTAGAGGCGCACCTTCTGCATAGCGGCCTTGCGGGTCCACTGGGCAGGCAGGGTGTAGCCCACGGTCACATTCTTCAAGCGGCAATAAGCCATATTGAGCAGATAACGCGACTGGCGCAAGAAGTTGCGGGCGTTGTTCGACTGGCCGTTATTGGTCAGGCGAGGATAAAAAGCATTGGTGTTCTCAGGAGTCCAGTAATCGAGCTGGTGAGTGTACCAAGCCTCCAAGTAGTTGAAGCCCGGAATCACAATCGAGCCGCTGCCCCAGAAGTCGCGTTTGCCCACACCCTGAATGAAGATGCCCAAATCCACACCCTTCCAGTCGAGGTTCAGGCGGGCGTTGTATTCATAACGCGGCGTGCTGTTGCCAATGCGCTTAAGGTCGCCGTGGTCGTTGGTGGTGCTGGAACCCGGAGTGATTTTACCGTCGCCATTCAGGTCTTTATACTTCACATCGCCGGGGCCAAAGAAGAACCAGCCGTCGGTTTCATAATAAGACTGCGAAGCGATGCCGTCTTTCAGCACATATTTGCCGTTTTCATCCACATTGAAGTCGCTCTCTTGGAAGAGGCGGTCGGTTTCATAACCCCAAATCTCACCATAGATTTTACCCTTGTAGATGTCGTTGATGCCATTGGCCGTAGAGCGCACTTTGGTGTACTTGATTTTATAGTCGCTCAAACCGGCCTTGATGTCCATTTGCAGGCCATTGCCAAAGCGATGGTGGAAGTCCACGGCAAGTTCCCAACCTTTATTGGAAAGCGTGGCATAGTTCTGGCGCGGAGGATCCTGACCGAAGGTGGAGGGTAAAGCCTCGCCACTGGTGATGATGTCGCTGGTGATGCGGTTATACCAGTCGAAGGAAACGCCCAGTTTGTTGTTGAAGAAGCGCAAGTCGGTACCCAAGTCGATGGTGGTAACTTTTTCCCAAGTGAACCCATTGGCCAGCACGGCACGGGGCAAACCAAAGGAGAGTTGCTTTGCGTCGCCCACAATCCAAGTGGTTGTGGTGGGCGAGAGGGTGGGCAAGAACATGTAGTCGCCCACGTCTTGGTTGCCAATCATACCATAACTGCCGCGCAGCTTAAAGGTGCTGAATGTGGGTTTCAGACTCTTGAAAAAGTCTTCTTCGCTCACGTTCCAGCCAGCCGAGAACGAGGGGAAAAAGCCCCAAAGCTGGTTGCGCGGGAAACGCGACGAGCCGTCCTCGCGGGCGTTCAGCTCCAGCAGATAGCGGCCCTTGTAGTCATAGTTGACGCGGGCAAAGAAACCCACTTGGGCGTTGTGGCCATGATAGCCGGTGGCATATTGGTCGCCGGTGGCCAGCGGAATCTCCGGATATTCGAGCAGAAGCAGGTCGCGACGCTCGGCGCTGTTACCATAGTTGGTGTAGTAGTCCACGTTCATACCGGCAAAAGCGGCAAAGTTGTGGTTTTCACCAAAGGTGGTTTTGTAGCGGAAAAGGGCGTTCATCGCATGGCGGTCGCTGTTGTCGCTACTGTTCACCACCTTGTTGTGGGTTGATGATGTCCACACTTCGTTGTTCATGCCGCTGCCGCCCCAGAAGTTCCAGCCGCCGGCTTGGCCGCCGTTGGTGCGCGTATATCGGTTCACGTGGTTATAGGTGTAGTCGGCTTCAAGGTCAAGGCCTTTCAGGATATGAACGGTGAAGCCCAAGTTGATGCGCGTGAAGTTGCTGCTCTTGCTGTTTTTATTGGCCTGCTCAATCTCAGTGATGGCGTTGTGCCAAGGAATTCCCTGATAGGTGCCATAGGGCATGATTTGCGGCCAGCGATAGAGGTAATACCACTCGTCATAGTAGCTCGAAGGGCCAAAGTAGTAAGGCGTTTCGTATTTGTAGTGCGTGAAGATGAGTTTGGTGCGGAAATCCACATATTTGTTGACGGTCGTTTCCGAGCCAAAGGAGGCGTTGTAGCGGTTATACTTATCGGTATTCACCTTAATCACACCGTCTTCACCCAAATAACCCAAGCCCACGTTATAGGTCGTGTTGCCCGTTGAACCGGCAATGGAGAGGTTGTGAATCTGCTGGAAAGCGCTTTTGTCGATGAAACGGTCGGGAGCGTTGAAGGAGCGGTAGAAGTACATCTTGCCGTCAATCACGTCAAAGTCGCGACCCATCACCATCTCGTCGCTCAAATTGTATTTGCCATACACGCGCTCCCACTCTTTCATGCGCTCAATCGATTCAAGGTTCCAGCTCAGGTAGCAAGAGTTGGTTTGCTCCGAGAGATTGGGATTCTGGCGCAAGCCGGCCTGCCACGACATTTCGGCGCCCTCATACGACTTAACGATTTCAGGAGTCACCGTGGGGCCGCGCCAAGAGAAGTTGTTGTTATAGTTGATGGTCATCTTATCGCCTTTCTTGGCCTTCTTGGTGGTGATGAGCACCACACCGAAAGCGGCCTTCACACCATAAATCGACGATGAAGCCGCGTCTTTGAGCACACTCACGCTCTCCACGTCGTCGGGGTTGATGTCTTGAAGGCTACTCACCTCCACGTTATCCACCAGCACCAGTGGGGCCGAGCTGCCATTCATCGAGCCTATGATGCCTCGAATCTTGATGGTGGCATCCTGCCCCATCTCGCCCGTGTTGCTAAACACCGTTAGGCCCGGAGCCGAGCCTTGCAGACCGCGGGTGAGGTCGGCCACCGGACGCGATGCCAGTTGCTCTGCGCCATCGATAGAGCTGACGGCACCCGTGAGGTTGATGCGCTTCTGTGTGCCATAGCCCACCACAACCACGTCGTCGAGCAGTTGCGCGTTTTCCTCCATGGTCACGTTCACCGCACCCGAAGAAGTCACCGAGCGCACCACGTTGTTGCAGCCAATGTAGCGAAAAGTGAGCTTGCCGGGTTTGCTCAGTTTCAGCGTGTAGTTGCCGTCCATGTCGGTCGCGGCACCCACACCGCCCGGGCCCATCACCGATGCGCCCACCACAGGCTCGCCCTCGCTGTCCACCACACGGCCATGCACGCTGATGCTGCGGGTCGTCGTGCCGCCTTGCGTAAGCTCTTTGGTCATTTGGCGAGCTTTTTCTTGGCTGCGCGAGTTGTTGCGGTCGCTCAGCACCACCTGCTTGTCAATCACCTGATAGGCGATGCGAGTGCCGGCAAACAGGCGGTTGAGCACTTGCTCAATGCGCTCATTGGTTGCCGTGATGGTCACTCTCTTTTTTAAGTCGGGCACAGTTTCGGCATAAAAGAAACTGTAGTCCGAGCTTTTCTCGATAGCATCGAGAGTTTGCGCAATGGTCTTGCCTTTGACGTTGATGCTGCATTGCGCCCTTGCCGGGCACCAAGCAGCCACCACAAGCAGCAGCAAGACCAACGCTTTAGTCCAGTTGTACCTCATGTTTCAATGGTTTTAATTAATATTTGTGTTTATGTTATTCTGTTTTGGTTATCGTCGCTCAGGAAGGAATGCGTCAGCGTTTGGAGATGGTCACGTGGTCGCCCTGCATCGTGTAGGTCACCGGGTAGGTCATGCTGATGAGCAAAAATATGTTGTTCAGCGAGTTGTTGCGAATGGTTCCCGTGAATCTGATTTGTTCAAGCGACGTGTCGGTGATTTCCACATCCACGCCATACATGCGCTCTATCGTGCGGCAAATGTTGGCCAGCGGCTCGCTCTCAAACACCAATTTATCACTGCGCCAGTAATTGGCCAGCATCAGGTCGTCCACCCTGCTTTTGGCAAGTTCTTGAGAGGTAGGGTGATAAGTGGCCACCTCATAAGGTTTGAGTGTGACGCTTTGCCTGCCCTCGCTCACACGCACGCTGCCTTGCGACAGGGTGGTGGTGACCATGCCGTCGTCATGATAGCCTTTCACATTAAATTGTGTGCCCAGCGCCCTGATGGCAAGCTCGCCACAACGCACCACAAAGGGGTGCTCGCTATCCTTGGCCACATCGAAATAGGCTTCGCCATCGAGCGTCACGGTGCGGGTTTCACTGCCATATTGCGCGTCATAGGTGAGCCGTGTGCCGGAGTTGAGCCACACATGGGTGCCGTCGGCCAACGTGATTTGGGATTTTTGCCCGCGCTCCACCGTTATGACAACGGTGCCTGTCGGCACCGCCTGTGTGGTGGGCCTCATTAGCCACCATGCGGCAGCAACACAGATGACCGCGGCCACGGCTGCGGCCACCCATTTGAGATGGTTGCGCCAGCTTGGTCGAGGCGTGTTTTGCGGGTGTGTGACCTGCTGCACTTGTTGCCAAAGCGCGTCTTTGTCGGCAGGAGATATTTCTGCCGAAGCCTGCTCCCAATTTTGCGATAGAGCCGGCTCAAACTCGTCTTTCATCAGCAGGGCAAGCAGCTCGTCGGCCTGCGCCTGCGTGGCACTCTTGCTGACCACTTGTCTTGCAAGTTGCGACAGTTCTTGCCCGCTCAAAGGGGGTCTTTCGTCGTTGTTCATCGTTTGCTCGTTAATATCATAAATGAGGAAGAGCGCGAATAGAAGGCGTTCTTCCTTACAAAATATATATCCACAAACGATGCTTGTGGATTACAGGTTTCTTCTCATTTTTATGATTTTCATTGCCACCAGTCGGGTACGATGGCGAGCATCAGGCTCAGTAATCCCAATTTTTCACGCAAAAACGACACCGTGCGGTGTATTTGGGTCGAAACCGTCTTGTTGCTGATGTGCAAAGCCTCGGCCACCTCTTTGTTGGTCATGCCGTCGCGCCAGCGCATCATGAAGATGAGGCGGCGCTTCTCAGGCAACTCGGCCAGCAAGGCCAGAATGCGCTGCTCGATGGCCTGATGGGTGAGGTCGGCCTCAACGGTCATTTCATAACGGTCGGGCTGCGACGAGGCGGCACTCTGCACAAACCGCAACGCAATGGCGGCACTGCGCAGTTCTTTTAGCAAAAAATTACGGGCTATTGTGTAGATGAAAGGGGCTATCGGGCGAGTGGCATCTATCTGCTCACGAACGTCCCACAAACGCACAAACGTGTTTTGTGTCACATCGCGTGCAAGCTCCTCGTCAGAAGTCATGGTCAGCACAAAATTAAACACTTTTCCCACATAAGTGTCATATATTTGCCTGAATGCGGCAAGGTCGCCTTGCACAAATGCCTCTATGTGGCCACATATATCCATTGCAACACGGCAAAAATAGCAAAACCCGTCCAAAAAAGCAAACTTTTGTTCCAAAAAATCACACATTCTTGCCCACAGTCACTTGATTTTATTTTGAAGGTAGAGATTCTCGAAAAACGGGTTTTGCGCAAAAGGCATTGAAACAAGTGATAATGACAGCATAAAAATAGTCTTTTTTCGGGGCTTTGTCTATAAAATTTACCCAAAAGTATAGTACATTTTGTGGGTTGCGCGATTTGCACTACTTTTGCATCGTGAGAATCTATACATGACTTTTTAGCACAATGAAACAGTTGAAAACTTGGGTGCTCATCACCCTTATGCTGCTTAGCGGCCAAGCTTTTGCCGCCACTATCAACGGCATTCTCGTGGATGCCGCCGACACCACCGCCCTCATAGGTGCCTCGGTGAAGCTGCTGCGTGCCACTAAAGACAGCACACTCGTGAAAGGCACAGCCACCGATGCCAATGGCGTCTTTAATCTCAAAGGCGTGGGAGCCGGACACTATGTAATCAAATTTTCCTATATAGGCTACAATGAAGTGAGCCGCCGCGTGACGGTGGGAGCCGATGGCCGTGATGTGAATCTGGGTGCCATCGCACTGAGCACCAACTCGGTGATGCTCAAGGAAACCACCGTGGTGGGAATCAAGTCGCCCATTGTGGTGAAAGAAGATACCATCGAGTTTAATGCCGACACCTACAAGACGCAGGCCAACGCCGTGGTAGAAGATTTGCTCAAACGGCTGCCCGGCGTGGAAGTGGGGAGCGACGGCAAAATCACCGCCAATGGCCAAGAAGTGAAGAAGATTCTCATCGACGGCAAGGAATTTTTCAGCGACGACCCCACCGTTGCTTCAAAAAACATTCCCGCCGACATGGTGAACAAGCTGCAAGTGATTGACCGAAAAAGCGACTTGGCTCGACTCACCGGTGTGGACGACGGTGAAAACGAAACCGTCATCAATCTCACCGTGAAGCCCGGCATGGCCAACGGATGGTTTGGCACCGTGAACGCAGGCTATGGCACCGATGACCGCTATGCCGGCAATGTGATGGCCAATTATTTTCACAACGGAAACCAACTCACCCTGCTGGCCGGCGGTAACAATACCAACAGTCTGGGCTTTACCGATGGCGGCGCACAGCGCTTCCAGCGTTTTGGTGGCGACAGAGGCATCACGCGGTCGCAAAACGTGGGCATCAACTTCAATGCCGGCAGCACCGAGGACGAGCATTTTCGCGTGGGCGGCGACCTGATGTATAGCCACAGCGACCGCGACACACGCACACAGCGCAATCGCCAATATCTTTTCACCGACTCTACCAGCTACTACAACGCAGCCACAAAGGCTCGTGACAAAGGACACAACTTGCGGGGCGACTTCCGCCTGAAGTGGGAAATCGACACCCTCAACACCTTTGAGATCCGTCCTAATTTCTCACTCAATTTCAGCAAGAGCACCAACCAAGAAACCTCCAACACGCTGGCCGGCGATGCGGCCATGTCGCCCGTGAACCAGAGCAACAGCAACTATCGCAACGACGGCAGCAGCTACGAGTTTGGCTCATGGATGGTGTATAACCACAAGTTTGCCTCACATCCGGGTCGCAGCTGGAGCTTGAACTTGAATTATCGCTACAGCAAGGTGAATGAAGACGGCAACACCTACACGCGCAACCTTTATTATCGCCCCGTGGAGCACGATTCCATCATCGACCAAGTGTACGTCAACAACCGCAACACCAACACCGTGGGCGGAAGAATCTCGTGGACAGAGCCGCTGGGCAACGTGCGCAATGCCCGATTCTTGGAGCTTGCCTATCGTGGCAACTATCGTTATAGCAAGGCCGACAAGGCCGTCTATGACATTGAGCGCGGCTTGGTATCGCCCGCGCCACAAGTGTTCATGTGGAACCTGATGGGCAATGAGAGCGTGCGCGAAATGATTGCCGAGCGTTACGCTCCCACCATTTTGGGCGACAACGCTCTGCTGGCGCAAGCCATCGAGCAAGAATTAGGCCCTGAGCTCAGCCGCGCCTTCAATGAGCGGTTGAGCAACAGTTTTCGCAATAAATTCTTCGACCAGTCGTTCCAAGTGGGCTTCCGCCAAGTGCGCAAGGCCTACAATCTGAATCTGGGCCTGCAACTGCAAAGTGCCATGAGCAGTAGCCGCGACCTCATCAATTCGGCACGCGACATTCCCAGCCGCTGGGCGTGGACGGTGGCACCCTACGCGCGACTGCGCTATAAATTCACTCGCACACGCAACTTGAACGTTGACTACCGCATGCGCTCCAGCCAACCCTCCATCACACAGTTGCAACCTGTGGCCGACGAGAGCAATCCGCTCAACATCGTGGTGGGTAACCCTGAGCTGAAACCCACTTTCATTCATCGTTTGAATGTGCGTTTCCAAGATTTTGCCACCCTTGCGCAGCGCAGCATCATGGCTATGCTCAATGTGAACTATGAGCAAAACAGCATCATTTCCACCACCGACTACAACGCCACCACAGGCGGGCGCACCACGTCGTACGCCAACGTGAACGGCGTGTGGAACGCCATGGCGATGAACATGCTCAGCATGCCTTTCGGTGCCAGCAAGACGTGGTATTTCTCCTCGCACGCCTTTGCCCGTTATAGCGTCACAAAAGGTTACAACAACGGCAACTACAATCGCAGTGGTTCTTTCAGCGTCAATTATTCGCCCGGTCTGGCCTATCGCAACGATGTATTTGACCTTGAAATCCGACCTCGCTATGGGTTCCAAACGACCCACAACACCGTGCAGACGGCCAGCGACCGCAATGTGCACACCTATGGCGGCCAGTTCAACGGCACCTACTCGGCTCCCTTCGGCCTCGTCATCAGCACCGATCTTAATTATAGTGCCACCAGTGGCTACAGCGCGGGCTACGACACCAAGCAGTGGCTGTGGAACGGCTCCATCGCCTATCAGTTCCTTGCCGGCAAGAAGGCTTCACTCATGCTCTCGGTCTACGACATCTTGGGGCAGCGCAAGAGCATCAACCGCAACGTGACGGCCAACTATATCGAAGATGTGGCCTACAACTCGCTCACTCGCTACGGCATGGTGACCTTCACCTATCGGTTCACCACATTCAAGAAAGGTGAGCAGCCTCAAAACCGCAACGAGGGATGGGGTCCCGGGCGTGGTCCCGGAGGTCCCGGCGGACGAGGAGGCTGGGGTGGCGGACGGAGGTTCTAAAAACACCTTCCACTCATCCAAATCGCCATTTATATCTAAAGGGCTTTCCTTTCTGGCCGCCAAATCTGAATGGGGATCAGGAAACGGCATTAAAAATGCGACCTATATCATCCGGTATCGGTCGCATTCGTCTTTCATGCGCAACACAACGAAAATGAGAGACGGACGTGTTTCACAACTCTTCCGCCTCTCGTGTAATTACAAAAAATAATCGTTGCTATTAGTAATGTTTATTAGTTATTCTCCAAAATTGATGGTGCCGCTGGTGCCCGACTTCTTGGGCGACTTGGCATCGGGCATCACACGCGCCGGTTGCGCGGCCACGGCAGCCACATGGCGTTTCTCGCGGATGGCCGTTTTCTCGTCGGGTTTGCGTTTATAGGTGGGAGTGCGCTCCAGCAGGTCGATTAACTCGTCGTTATCCACATCTTCAGCCGTGAGCAAGAAGAACTGGGCTTCGTCGCGTCTGCGCTGCGACTCGGCCAGCGCGGCCGCTCCATATTCTCCCTTCATGCGCTCCAAGCCATTATCGATCGACTCGGCCACCTCGGTGCGGCGTGGCGAGTGGGTGACGCGAGGTTGCGGCTCGGGAGCCTCGCCTTCGAGCGACACATTGAATCCTGCCGCCAGCACAGTGATTTTGATTCGGTCGTCGAGTGTCGTGTCGTGAGCATAGCCGGTGATCACGTCCACATCGGGGTCGAAATTGGCCATAAATTCCTCCACTTCGCGAAGCTCTTGTGCCTTGAATGGATTTTCGCTCTCCGGGTTATAATAGATGTTGATGAGAATTCGGCGAGAGCCATACACATCGCGGTTTTTCAGCAATGGCGATTCAAGCGCGTCTTCAATTGCCTTGGTCACGCGGCGCTCTCCCTCGCCATAGCCACTGCTGATGATGGCCACACCGCCATCGCGCAAGGTGGTGTTCACGTCTTCAAAGTCCACATTCACCTTGCCCGAGGCCGTGATCAGGTCGCTGATGCTGCGAGCTGCAGTAGAGAGCGTGTCGTCGGCTTTGCCAAAGGCGTTGTCGAAGTCCAGATCGGGGTAGATGTCGGTCAGTCGCTGGTTGTTGATAATGAGCAATGCATCCACATATTTGCTCATTTCGTCGGCTCCGGCAAGAGCCTTGAGAATCTTCTTTTGGCCTTCAAAGAGGAAAGGAATGGTCACGATACCCACCGTGAGCACACCTTTTTCATGGGCTATCTTAGCCACCACCGGAGCGGCACCTGTTCCTGTGCCGCCGCCCATACCGGCCGTGATGAAGACCATCTTGGTGCCGTCGTCGAAGAGAGCGGCAATGTCCTCGGCACTCTCCTCGGCCGCAGCTTTGGCCTTTTCGGGCTTGTTGCCCGCACCACGACCACCACAGGTGTTGGGGCCTATGAGCAACCTATTGGGCACGGGCGACATGTTGAGCGCCTGCCTATCAGTATTGAGCACGACAAACGAAACACCTTCCACATTTTGTCCCCACATGTGGTTGATGGCGTTGTTGCCGCCGCCACCCACACCCACCACTTTAATGATTGTGGGGTTGGTAGAGCCTACTTGGAAACCCGGATTTTCTGATATATTGTTGATATTAGGTCTCATGTTTTTTTGCTTTATTTTGTTAGTAATTGCAGAAGATGGTGATGTTATTCGTTCTCATCTGCGTCGTCCTCAGTCATGAGATTCGCAAACTTGTTGCCAAAGTTTCTGAACCAGTTTGACCGCGATTTTTTCTCTGGTTTGGGTTCCGGATCCTTGTTACGCTCGGACACTTCCGGCTCTTTAATCACCACTGGGCCATCATCGTAGATTCTGCGCTCCACGCAGGTTTCTCCCGGCTTAATCAGCTCGGCAGCCTTGAGCAAGAGCGAGAACACCTCGATGTATTCGGTGTGATTGTAGTTGTGGTTCAGAATATTGAGCGACTGTGGCTGGTGCCCCATGCGCACATTGAGGTTCATCGTTTCCTCGATTTTCTTGGCCAGCCCTTGCAGTTGCGAGGCTCCGCCTATCACCACCACGGTGCGAATATCGTCGGTGCTCATGCCGGCCAGCGTGAGCTGGTTTTTGATGTTGGCAAGAATCTCACTGTTGCGGGCAGCAATATAATTGGCGGCATCCTTTGTGCTCACCCCCTCTATCACCATGTTGTCCACATGATCGGGGTCAAGCGGGTTGTTGATATTTTTCTTTACACGCTCGGCTGTGTCTTCGAGCACGCTCATGCCATTGGTGATGTCACGCGTGATGTTGCGCCCACCCAGTGGCAGTGTGGCCATATAGGCCAGCTCGCCATCTTTATAGATGCTCACGGCCGTGGTTTCAGCACCCATATCGATGAGCATGCAGCCCAGCCGGTCGTTATCGGTGAGCACTTGCTCGGCCACCGCCAGTGGAGTGACAATGTAGTCTTTCACCTTAATGCCAAAGTTGGTGACACGCGTGAGGTTTTGCTTCAGTGTGGGGCGCGCCACAATCAGGTTGGCCTTTATTTTGATGGTTTCGCCATAAAGTCCCACCGGGTCATCGGTCGTGTTTTTATCCACCGAGTAGGAGCGAGGCACCACGTCCACGGTTTCGTAGTTTTTCACCGTTTCGCGAGCCACCTCACGAATGATGCTGTCCACCGTTTCGGGCGTGATGGGCTTGGTGGCATCGATGGCGCGGCTTTTTTCTTTCACCACACTGTGCAGTGAGCGTCCGCTCATGCCCACATAGATTTCGGTGATGCGGCCTGCGGCGCGGTCTTCGAGGTTCTTGAGCATGCGGTTGATGCTGCTTTTCACATTTTCCACATTCTGCACGATGCCATAACGCACGCAGTTGTTGAGTTTTTCCTCAACGAGATGTATCACCGACACCATCCCCGACTGGGATTTCTCGGCGATGGCACCCACAATTTTTGAGCTGCCTATTTCAAATGCTACGATATATTGGTTTTGTTCCATGATGTTGTGTGATGTTATTTCTTTTTGTCTTTACTGTCTTTTGGGGATGGGTTGGGATTTGGCCTTCTCGGCGGCCAGCGTGTGGTTGTCGTCGTCCACAGCGATGGTCTGCAGGTCAAGGTCGGGTTCATCGTCGCTGGCATCATAAGGCACATCCACCTTCACCGCTTTGGTGCGGCGCGTAGCCACCACTTGTCCGTGCCATTTCACCGATATGGTGTCATAGTTCTCCCATCCCATCGAGGGCATCACCTTGCGGTAGAAGAGCTGCAACTTGGCAAACTTCTTGTCATAGCCGCTGGCATCGCCCATGTTCACTATGTGCCCATAGATGGTGGGCACCACAAAGATGTTGTTGCTGTCGCGCACACTGATCATTCCCACCAGTGCGCTCAACAGCGAATCGCGCTCCACATATTCAATCATGGGCAAAAGCCGCGTGACGGGATATTGGAGGGTGAAGTGCCCTTGCACCACGGGCACATCGGCGTGATAATTGGCCGTGGCAGTCATGCGCTTACCGTTGCGGTTCACATAGTAACTGTCGTCGCCGTCAAACACACGCGCCACCGGTATCAGCTGGGTGACTCGCACGAGCAACCGCCCGTTTTGAGCCTTCACGCACTCCACTTTTTCGAGGAAATCGCTGCGTCCCAGCACCTCTTCGATGAGGCTGGCATCGATTTGCCACATGGGCTTGCCTATCACCTTGAAGCCGTTTCGACCCAAATCCTCAATGATGCCCTGCGGCGTGACGAAGAGTGTGCTGTCGGCATTCTCAATCACCACATCCACCGCCACGCATCGTTCATCGGCCGCTTTTTGGTGTGCCCAACGAATTGCCATAACGAGCAATCCGCTGAATATTAGCAGAATGATATATTGGATGAGTCGTTTCAACTTCTTTTTTGGAGTTTTGTCTGCTCAACAATGTCGGGCAACAGATTGATGATGTCGCCTGCACCCACCGTTAACAACACGTCAAAGTTAAGCATTTTTATTGAACTAATCAAACTTTCTTTGGTATAAATGTTTTTAACAGGGCAGGTTAGCTGTTTGAGGATGATTTCGCTCGTCACACCGGGCAACGGTTCTTCGCGAGCCGGGTATATGGGCAGCAGCAGCACCTCATCGGCCTGCGAGAGGGCCGCGGCAAACTCTGGAGCGAAGTCGCGGGTGCGGGTGTAGAGATGCGGCTGGAATATCACCGTTATGTGCCGGTGGGGGTAAAGGTCGCGCACACTGCCTATGGCGGCACGCAGCTCATCGGGATGATGCGCGTAATCATCGATGATGACTTTTCCGTGCTCGCCCGGCTCTTTCAGCCAGAACTCGAAGCGTCGTTTCGGCCCCATGAACGAAGCCATGGCTCGGCGCATGGCCTCGCCGTCCACATTCACCACACGGCATGCCGCCATCGCCGCGATGGCATTTTCTATATTGATATCCACGGGCACGCCCAGCGCCACATCGGCAAGGGTTTCCCATGGAGTCACAAGGTCAAACGTGATTTCGCCGTTCCCTTTGCGGATGTTGGCCGCATGAAAGTCGCCCTCATCACGCCCATAGGTGTAGCATCGCACCGTGGGAGCCGGGCGAGGCACCAGTTTCAGCCCCGTGTGCACAATGAGCACGCCATTGGGGCGAATCAGCTCGGTGAAATGAGCGAATCCCTCCAAATAGTTCTCCTCTGTGCCATAGATGTCGAGGTGATCGGGGTCGGTGGCCGTAATCACCGCCACATAGGGGCGCAGCGTGTGAAACGAGCGGTCGTATTCATCGGCCTCAATCACCGAATAGGGACTGGTGTCGCTCAAGAGGAAGTTGCTGTCGTAGTTGCGCAGCACACCGCCCAAAAAAGCGTTGCAGCCCACACCGCTGTCGTGCATGATGTGTGCCGCCATGCTCGATGTGGTGGTCTTGCCATGCGTGCCGGCAAAACATAGCGCTTTGCTGTTTTCGGTGACGATGCCCAGCACTTTCGAGCGTTTCACCACCTCAAAACTGTGACCGCGAAACCACTGCAGGCCGGCATGCTCGGCCGGCACAGCCGGCGTGTAGACCACCAGCGTGCGCTCAGGGTCGCGGCAATAATCGGGAATGAGGTCAGGGCTCTCATCAAAATCAATGTGCACCCCTTCGTGTTGAAGGGCCTCAGTGAGTTCACTTGGCGTGCGGTCGTAACCGGCCACACGCCAGCCACGTGCCAAGAAGTAGCGTTCGAGTGCGGCCATTCCTATGCCACCGGCACCCACAAAATATATAGCGTCTTTCATTGTTACTTTTTATCGTTCAAAACCGGCGCAAGTCTGCGCGTCAGACATTGATTAACTTAAATATTTCGTCCACTATTTTTTCGGCGGAATCGGGCAGAGCCATCTGCGTCACATTCTGCGACAGCGTGGCCAGCACTCCCTCGTCGCGCACGGTGCGCAACATGCAGTCCACCAAGTGACTGGGTGCGTCGGCATCGCGCACCATGATGGCGGCGTTGTGATTGACCAGCGCCTGAGCGTTTTTAGTCTGGTGGTCTTCGGCCACATTGGGCGACGGCACCAAAATCACAGGTTTGCCCAGTGCCTGCAACTCGCTGATGCTGCTGGCTCCGGCACGCGACACCACAAGGTCGGCCGCCCTGTAAGCGAGTGCCATGTTATCCACAAAGGCCATCTGCGTCACGTTTTGCGCCCCCGACACATCCAAAGCCTCTTTGCAGCCCGCACCGTTCACTTTGCCCGTTTGCCAAATGACCTGCACATCATGGGCTTCCTTAATGACTTCAAGGCCCGCGCTGATGGTTTGGTTCACCGAGCGGGCACCCAAGCTGCCGCCCACCACAAGGATGGTGCGCTTCTCTGGCTCAACACCCATGGCTCGCCGCGCGTCTTGCGGCGTAGCGTCGCAATCGAGCAGGTTGCGGCGAATGGGGTTTCCCGTCATCACGATGCGGTCGGCCGGGAAAAACCGCTCCATGCCCTCATAGGCCACGCAGATGCGGCGAGCGCCGGCGGCAAGTTGCTTGTTGGTCACGCCGGCAAAGGAGTTTTGCTCTTGCAGCAAGGTGGGTATGCCCATTTTTTGCGCGGCCTTCAGAGTGGGGCCGCTCGCATAGCCGCCCACACCCACGGCAACGTCGGGCTTGAAGTCGGCAATAATGTCGTGTGCCATGCGCATGCTCTTCAGCAGCTGATACACTACCTTGAAATTGCGCAGCAGGTGGGCGCGGTCAAACCCCATGACGGGCAAGCCCTTGATGCGATAGCCGGCAGCCGGCACACGCTCCATTTCCATGCGCCCCTCGGCACCCACAAAAAGAATATCGGCTTCGGGCATGCGACGGCGAATCTCGCCCGCAATCGAAAGGGCCGGAAAAATGTGCCCTCCCGTGCCACCGCCACTGATGATGAATTTTTTATTTCCAGACATTTTTCGGAGGTATTTGTGTGGGATTCACAGCATCAAGCCCCTCGGGCAGCACCGCTTTATCCACTTTGTTATTCTTATTATTATAATTGGCAATCGTGCGGCTCACGCTCAGCATCACACCAAACGCCACGCTCACCACAATGATGGACGAGCCGCCCGACGAGATGAGCGGCAGCGGCTGGCCCGACACCGGCAAGGTGCCCACATTGATGCCCATGTGAAACAGAGCCTGATAGGTGATGAATGAAGCCATGCCGATGATGAGAAGGCTGGGCAGCACGCGCGTGCTGCGCCGCACAATCATGGCCGCGCGGGCCAGCAGCCACAAGTAGAGCAACATGAGCAGCAAACCACCCACCAGCCCCGTTTCCTCTATGATAATAGAATAGATGTAGTCGCTAAAGGCCAGCGGCAGCCGAGCGCACTCGCGCGAGTGGCCCACACCCACACCCAGCAGGCCGCCATGAGCTTGCGCCATGCACGAAAACATTTCTTGCTGGTTTCTATCGGTGAGCGGCTTATAGATGAGTTTGTCGCGCTCCAGCCAGTTTTTGATACGGTTGTCGCGCGTTTCCGATCGGTCAATGGTTTGCTTGCCGCCAAGAGCCTTTTTTTGCGGGTCGTCCACCTGTTCCGTTCTGTTTTCGCTGATGTTGTTTTGCTTGGCTTCATTGCGGTGTTTGAGTGCGTAGAAACCACCGCCAATCACGGCAAAAGTCACCACTATCATGATGAATTTCTTGAAATTCACACCACCTATCAGCAGCATCGACGCGCTGATTGACACCAGCAGCAGCATGTTGGTCAAGCCGCTACTATAAAGCATGCCGCCATAAAAGGCCACCACCAGCACCGAGGCAAAAAGGCCGCCGTTGCTGATGTCGCGCTTTTTTTGGCTTTTTGCCAAGATGTAACTCAAGAGCGTCACAATCGAGAGTTTGGCCAGCTCCGAGGGCTGGATGCTGATGCCCAGTAATTGATAGGAGCGGCGCGCGCCATTAATGATGTCGCCAAAAAACATGGTATAGACCAGCGAAAACACCGTGAATATCGCCAAAAACGGTATCATGGCATATAGAAATCCGCTCTTGTTATAGTCGATGTGCGCCAGCGAAAACACGCACACCCCACCGGCAGCGAGGAAAAACACCTGCTTGATGATGGGTGCATACACGCCATGCGCCGCCACTTCGCGGCTCGACGCGCTGTAGTTAAACACGATGCTCACTATCAGGAGCGTGAAATAGATGCCCCAAATCCAAGGGTCACCGTGTCGCTGGGCAATTTCGCTGAATCTCGTCTGTTTTTCTTGGGTCATAAGGCTATTAGATGTTATTTAAGGTTGTTTACGCAGGCTTTGAACTGCCGGCCACGGTCCTCATAACTGGTAAAAAGGTCGAAGCTGGCACAGCAGGGCGAGAGCAGCACGGTGTCGCCCTCGGCGGCGAGGTCGCGGCATTTGTCCACACACTCGGCCATCGAGCCAGCATCGGTCACCACAGGCACTTTTCCGTCGAAGAAAGCGTGCAGCTTGCGATTGTCAACGCCCAAGCACACGATGGCCTTCACCTTTTGCAGCACAAAGGGTTCAATCTCAGAATAATCGTTTCCTTTGTCTTTGCCTCCCAACACCAGCACCACCGGCGTGTTCATGCTCTCAAGGGCATACCAAGTGGAATTGACGTTGGTGGCTTTGGAGTCGTTGATGTAGCGCACACCATGCAGGGTTCGCACAAATTCCAGCCTATGCTCCACGGCCTCAAAGCTCATCAGGGCGCGGCGAATCACCTCGTCCTTGATGTGCAGCAGCGAGGCACTGATGCCGGCAGCCATCGAGTTATAGAGATTGTGCAGGCCTTTAATGGCCAAATCGCCAGTGGAGATGCTCCATTGCTGGTCGCCCACATGCACCACCATGTTGCCGTCCTCAACCCACGCGGCACAGCCATCGGGGCTTTCGGCACTGAACGGAAGCATCTGCGCCTCGCTGTGCATGTGTTGCAGCTGGGCCTTGATGATGGGGTCTTCATGCCAATAGATGAAAGCGTCGTCATGCCCCTGATTGCGCATGATGCGGAATTTAGCGGCGGCATAGTTCTCCATCTTGTGCTCGTAGCGGTCGAGGTGGTCGGGCGTGATATTGAGCAGCACGGCCACGTTGGCCTTGAAGTCATACATGTTGTCGAGCTGGAAACTGCTCAGCTCTATCACATATACATCGTGGGGGTCAACGGCCACTTGCAGGGCAAGACTGTTGCCCACATTGCCGGCCAGCCCGGCATCGATGCCGGCTTCGCGCAAGATGTGATAGGTGAGCATCGTGGTGGTAGTCTTGCCATTGCTGCCCGTGATGCACACCATCTTTGAAGTCGTGTAGCGACCGGCAAACTCTATCTCGCTGATGATGGGTATGCCGCGCTCCTGCGCCTTGACGATGAGCGGCGCATCGCAGGGAATGCCCGGGCTCTTCACAATCTCATCGGCGTTGAGAATCAGTTCCTCGGTGTGGCCACCTTGCTCCCAACTGATGCCATAGCGGTTGAGCAGTTCTTGATATTTGGGCTTAATGGTGCCCATGTCGCTCAAGAACACATCCATTTGCTTCACTTGTGCCAGCACAGCCGCGCCGGCACCGCTTTCGCCCCCACCTAACACTACAAGACGTTTCATTTTAATTGATGATTTGGATATTGAGTATGGATAAATTATCTGATTTTGAATGTGGCGAATGCCAGCACCGCCAAGAAGATGCTCACCAGCAAGAAGCGCATCACAATTTTGTTTTCGTGAATGGCATTGACCGGCTTCTGAAACTTCACATAGCGAATTTGCCCGGCGGGTATCTGGAAATGGTGGTGAATGGGAGCCATCTTGAAGATGCGCTTCGACACACCGGTGCGCCGGCGCGAGTAGCGGAAGTAGAACGTCTGTATCACATCGCTCAACGCCTCCACCAAGAACACGCCGCACAGCAGCGGCAGCAGCCACTCCTTGCGGATGAGGAGGGCAAACACCGCCACGATGCCGCCGAGGCACAAACTGCCCGTGTCGCCCATGAACACTTGTGCCGGATAACTGTTATACCACATGAAGCCTATCGTTGCGCCAAAGAATGCGGCGGCATAAATCACAAGCTCCTCGCTGCCGGGGATATACATGATATTGAGGTAGGAGGCATAGATGACATTCGCCCCCAAATAGCACATGATGGCCAGCGACAAGGCATAGATGGCACTGGTGCCGGCGGCAAGGCCGTCGAGGCCGTCGGTGAGGTTGGCCGCATTGCTCATGGCCACCACAATGAAGATGGCGATAAGGCTAAAGAGCAGCCACCCGCCCGTTTGGGCATGACTGCCCATCCAGCGCGTGAAATAGGCATAATCAAAGTTGTGGTTTTTGATAAAAGGAATGGTCGTCTGGGTGCCCCTCACATCTTCTTGCGAATGCACCACCTCCATTTTGTTGGCTTGGCGGTTATGAACCTCCACATTTTCGCGCATCACGATATCGGGGCTGAGCCACATGGTGGCCGCCACGATGATGCCAAGTCCCACCTGCCCGATGATTTTATATTTGCCTTTCATGCCATTCTTGTCGTGCTTGGCAATCTTTTTGTAATCGTCCAAAAAGCCCAGCGTGCCACACCACAGTGTGGCCACCAGCATGAGCAGCATGTACACGCTGGTGAGCTTGCCCACCAGCAGGCAGGGCAGCACAATGGCAATGATGATGATGATGCCTCCCATGCTGGGAGTCTTCGACTTGCGGTCTTTTTCCAAGTCTTTGGCCACATCGGCCATTTTATCCTTGTCGCTTTCCTCCAAATTGTTGAGTGTGCGCTGAATCTTCTCCAAAGCACTGGTGTGAGCTGTGATGCGGCCCTGATTATCGAGGTCGCGCTGATCCTCACCGCCCATCATGGCATAGTAACGCTCCAGCCGCTTGATGATGGGTCCACCTATGAAGATGGCGATAATCAGCGACAGAGCCAGTGCCAAACCGGCACGAAAAGTGATGTAGTCGAAGAGGCGTGCGCCCGGCACGTCAAACTCTTGCAAATAATGAAACAGATGGTAAAGCATGTTATCGTCGGTTTTCTGTTGTCAAGTTTATGATGGGGTGGAGAAGCACCACCTCAGCACCTCGCGGTCGTCAAAATGATGTTTCACACCTTCTACTTCCTGATAGGTTTCGTGTCCCTTGCCTGCCACCAGCACCACATCGCCCCGGCGAGCAAGCAAGCAAGCGGTGGCAATGGCTTGGCGGCGATCGGTAATCGTTATGGTGTGGGCGCGGTCTTCGGGTGTGAGTCCGGCCTCCATGTCGGCAAGAATGGCTTCAGGACGCTCAAAGCGAGGATTGTCGCTGGTGAGCACCAGCTTGTGACTGCGTTTTGCGGCCTCATGAGCCATGATGGGTCGCTTGGTGGCATCGCGGTTGCCGC
This sequence comes from Muribaculaceae bacterium, assembly GCA_017478855.1. Lineage (GTDB taxonomy): Bacteria > Bacteroidota > Bacteroidia > Bacteroidales > Muribaculaceae > Sodaliphilus. The sequence continues at coordinate 32,991 of JAFVCX010000036.1, forward strand.
CACAGCCGCACACGGTAATCACTTGCGCGTCCTTGTGCCCTTGGCGCAGCAGGTCGTTGATGGTATCGAGCACATTAATCAACGCGTCGGGCGTGTGGGCATAGTCCACAATCGCCGTATAGCCAGCCGGGGCGCGGAGTGTCTGGAAGCGTCCGTCGGCCGATTGCAGGCGGCTCAATGCCACCAGCACTTCATCGGCATCAAAGCCCAGCATCATGGCCGTAGCCGCAATGGCTGTGAGATTATAGGCATTGAAATGCCCGGTGAGCAACACTTCCACATCGCGGCCATTGATTTGCAGGCTCATGCCGTCGATGCGCTCTTCTATCACGCGACAGCGATAGTCGGCCATCGAGCGCAACGCATAAGTGCGCTTGGTGGCGGCGCAGTTTTGCAGCATCACCATGCCGTTGCGGTCGTCCACATTGACGAGGGCAAAAGCCGAGGCGGGCAAGCCATCGAAGAACGATTTCTTGGCCTTCAGATACTCGTCCATCGTTTTGTGGAAGTCGAGGTGGTCTTGCGTGAGGTTGGTGAACACCGCGCCGGCAAACGTCAGTCCGTCAATGCGATGCTGCACGCAAGCATGGCTGCTTACCTCCATGAACGCATAGTCACAGCCGGCCTCCACCATCTCGTGCAGCAGGCGGTTGAGCGTGAGGTGGTCGGGGGTGGTTTGTTTGGCTTCTTCCTCACGGCGGTCAATCACGTTTTTCACCGTGGAGAGCAGGCCGGCCTTGTAGCCCAGCTGTTGCACAAGACGGTGCAGCAACGTGGCCGTGGTGGTCTTGCCGTTGGTGCCCGTGATGCCCACCAGCCGCAGTTTCTCGCTGGGACGGTCATACCAGTCACCTGCCACCCACGCAAGAGCGGCACTGCTATCGGCCACCACCACATAGGTCACATGAGCCGCCGGCGATTCGGGCACCTCTTGGCACAGCACAGCAGCCGCGCCAGCCTCAATCACCGCGGGGATGAAGCGGTGCGCGTCCACAGCCACGCCTTTCACGGCCACAAACAAGGCTCCCTTCTTCACTTGCCGCGAATCGGCCACCACATCGGTTATCTCAACGTCGGTCGAGCCTATCACCTGCACAGGCTCAATGCGCGATATGATTTCTTTCAGTTTCATGCTTCGTTTTTGCTCTTTTTCAACATTCACAGCTACCTATTAATTGCGCAACACCAGCTGAATGACCTGCCCGCGCGAATAGGGAGAACCGGCCGCCATGCTCTGGCTCGTCACATAACCGGCACCCGAAAAACGCACTGTGAGGCCGGCCCCTTCCAAGCGGCGTATCGCGTCGCGGGCACCCAAACCTCGCACGTCGGGCACGCCCTTGCCTGAGGGTTGGGGCTGCTTGAACACGCGTGCCTTTTTGATGCCCAAATCTTTCGTCATGCGTGCCTGTTGCCCGCCATTGGGTTTCGCATAAAGGGTGGCCACGCCGCCTTCACGCTTCACGGTGTTGCCATTGCCATCGGTTTTCACGGTGTAGTCGGGCGTTCCTCCCAACAAACCGCGTGCATACATCTTCAGAGCCACATTCTTCACCACCATGCCGCTGCTGGCTCCGGCACCACGGTTGGCACCCAGCATGAGCACAATGCAGGAATATTTAGGCTTATCATACGGGAAAAAGCCACAAAACGCCAAGCGTTTCTGCGAGCTATATTGCTTGCCTTGAATGGTATAGGCCGTGCCCGTTTTTCCGGCAATGGGCACTCGCTCATCTTGCACCCACTTGCGGGCCGTGCCACGCGAGCCCCACACCACATCGCGCATCATGATGCGCAGCTTTTGCGCGTTTTCGGGCGAGCACACCCGCTCTCGAATGTAGGTCACCGGCACAATGCTGTCGGGTGTTCCCTCGCGCGACAGTTTTTTCACCAAGTGGGGCCGCACATATTTTCCGTCGTTGGCAATGGCGTTATACATGGCCAGTGTGCTCAGCGGCGGTATGAGTGTTGAGTAGCCAAAGGCCATTCGGGTGAGGGCCACACGGTCGGCGCGGGTGCGGCCCAGCCGCTGAATGATGGGCGTTTGCTCGCCGGCAATGCCGCTATTGATGGGTTCAAAGAAACCCAGCCCCTCCAAGCGGTCGCGGAATTTGCCGGGGTCGGCGGCATACTTCTGCACAATGATGCGCGACATGCCAATGTTTGACGACGTTTCGATGATTTGGCGCGGGGTGAGCTGCGCTCCGCCATGAGGATCCTTGATGGCGCGACCCTCATAAATCCAAGTGGTGCCCGTGACCATGGGCTTGTCAATATCTTTCACGATGCCGTCTTCAAGGGCAATCATCATCGAGATGGGTTTCATCACCGAACCCGGCTCATAGCCCAAAACGGCATGGTTGCGCCCTTCGGCATAATCGCCGGTAATCTTGTTGCGTGTCAAGTTGCTGATAGCCTTAATCTCGCCCGTGGCCACCTCCATAAGCACGCAAGTGCCCCACTCGGCCTCGGTTTCTCGGCACATGTTGTAGAGCTCGGTTTCCACAATGTCTTGCAAGGTCACATTGATGGTTGTGGTGATGTCATATCCCGGCACGGCAGGCACTTGCTCCACGGGAATGATGCGGTTATTGAGTTGCAAGCTATGTGCCTCACCCGGAATGCCATAGAGCAACGAGTCGAGCGCTTTTTCAAGGCCGGCGCGGCCGCGCATATAGGGGTCGTCTATCGTTTTGGCCACCGTGTCAAACCGTGTTTTGGCCACGATGCCTATGCTGCGCGAAGCCATTGACCCGTAGGGTTTGCTGCGCTTCACTTCACTCTCATAATACAAGCCATTTTTATTCTTGGCCAACTTAAAGAAGGGGAACGTTTTGAGCCTCACCCATTCGCCATGAGTGAGCTGGCGGCGCAGCAAGCGGTAACTGTGGCTTTTTTTGTTGTGATAGGCATCGAGCAGCTCGGCTCGCCATTGCTCGGCCGTGCGCGACGGCTCAAAAACCGCCATCGAGTCGCTCAAAGCGGGCAAAGAAGCCATGAAAATCGAGTCGTTGATGCCCGTCGATTTTCCATCGATTCTCACGGTGTAGTAATGCAGATTGGCGGTCAGCACGGTGCCGTTGTCGGCAAGGAGTTTTCCTCGTTCCGGCTCCACTTCTGTCACTTTGTTGATAACGCTGTCGGCCTTAGCATTCCAGCTACTGGCCTGCACCACTGTGGTCTTGAACATGCTGAAGACGATGGCGCTGGCAAACACGAGCATGAGAAACACCACCAGCGAGTAGCGCAGCAAGATGAATTTTTTGTTGGTTTCTTTCATTTTATTAGACGATAAGGTGGTTGTTCGGGTGCGTTCAAATCGATGTGCATGGTATCCACAAGAGCCTTCATTTGGCTTTCACGAATCATTGAGTTGTATTTTGCGCTCGCACTCACACAATCGGTCTTGGCGTTGTCAAGATCCTCTTTGAGCACGATGATGTCGTTCTGATAGGTTTGGCACACATATTTGTTGCTGATGTACATGAGCACCATCACCGTGGCGGCAATCACATAGACGGCATTGCGCTTAAAAAAGTCCCACGACAAGAACGAGCGTCCCTGCACCACGCCCTTCACGGCACGGCGGGCGTTGCTTTTCTTGCTGCGGTTTCGCGATGTGGTTTTCTCTGTTGTTGTGGTTTTCTCGTCGTCCATAGCGTTGCGTTATTGTTGTTTCTTTTGTCCCACGCGCAGTTTGGCGCTGCGGGCGCGGGGATTGCGTGCCACCTCTTCGTCGGTGGGCACAATCACCTTGTTGTTGATGGGTTCAATGAGCGACTGCACGCGACCATAGAAGTCTTTCTGCACCATACCCTCAATGTTGCCGCTGCGCATGAAATTTTTCACCAGCCGGTCTTCGAGCGAGTGGTAGGTGATGACCACCAGCCGGCCTCCCGGCTTGAGCACGTGCAGCGACTGCACCAGCAGCCGTTTCAGGGCATCAATCTCATGATTCACCTCGATGCGCAAGGCCTGAAACACTTGTGCCAGCTCCTTTTTCTCCTGCGTGGGGCGAATGTGTGGCTTCACCACATCGATGAGCTGCAACGTGGTGGCGATGTCGCGGTTGGCACGAGCCTTGACTATGGCGGCGGCAAGGCGGCGGCTTTGCTTGAGTTCGCCGTAGAGGAAAAACAGCTGTGCCAGCTGCTCCTCGGTGTAGGTGGCTATCACCTCGCGGGCGTTGATGCCGCCGGCCCTGTTCATGCGCATGTCGAGCTCGCCATCAAACCTGAAGGAGAAGCCGCGCTCACTGTCGTCGAAGTGGTGAAACGACACGCCGAGGTCGGCCATGATGCCATCCACCTGCTTCACGCCATAGTAGCGCATGAAGTTGCTCAAATAGGCAAAATTGCTCAAAACAAAGGTGAATCGCTGGTCGTCGATGCGGTTGCGCCATGCGTCGATGTCGCGATCCATGCCATAGAGGTGCCCCAGTGGCGACAGGCGTTCCATGATGGCACGGCTATGACCGCCACCGCCAAAGGTGACATCCACATAGGTGCCATCGGGGTGAATGTTCAGCCCTTCTATGCTCTGCTCAAGCAATGCCGGTATGTGATAAACCTGCTGATTCATGACTTGCGACCTCCATGCCGTTTTTGTGTACTCTTGTTTTGACGGTGTAAAGGTACAAAGAAAATCCCGATAATTTACAAACCGAAATTTCGTTTTCTAAACTTTTTCAAAAAAAGTTATTAACAACCCCCTCTTCTTCTGTCGTCGAGGGATTGGAAATCAGTCAAAATTATCTCCTGCGGCAAATTTACAGTCGCAAACAATCAGGGAGAGCCATGCAGACCTCTCCCTGCCCCTGTCAGAGGGCTTTTTGAGCTTAGTTTACTTGCACATGGATGCCCGTGGCGGCCTCGATGCGATGGCCTATCGCTTGCAGCTCTTCCATGGGCACTTTTTCAAGCTGTTGAGCCGGAGTGGCGCGGTCAATCGAATAAATCATGATTTCGGTGGGCGCAATTTCTTTGTAGGCCCCAATCAAGGCGTTCACCTCGGCATCGGTGGTATTGTCGATGCGCTTGCCTTCCCACTCGCCGCGCAGCATCATCGTCTGCACGATGCACTTGCCTTGATATTGCTTCAGGTCTTCAATCACCACCACGGGGAGCAGCGAGGGGTGTTGCGGCCGGTTGAGCGCGCGCATGGTGGCGGCGATGGCCGAGTCGAGTTTGAGAATGTTGTTATCCACAGCAAGCAGCGCTTTTTTCACGTCGGCACGTCCGGCCGTGGTGGCATTGCTCAAAACGCTCACCTTTGCCATGGGGTAGAACTCGTTGCGCAACTCAAGCACATCATGCACCACCTCGGCAAACTTGGGATGCAGCGTAGGCTCACCATTGCCCGAAAAAGTGATGACATCGAGCTGTTCGCCGGCCTCTTTCATGGCTTTGAGCTTGCGGCGCAGGCCTTTTCTCACGGCTTCGCGCGTGGGCACGCCGTCGGTGCCCGGCCCCTGCGCGTTAAAGCCCGCCTCACAATAGAGACAGTCGAAAGAACAGATTTTACCGTCATTTGGCATCAGGTTGATTCCCAGCGAGATGCCGAGCCTGCGACTGTGAATGGGGCCAAATATGGTGCTGTGAAAAAGTACTGTTTGCATTTGTTATTGTTTTTTCGTTATTAGTTCCTTAAAAAGTTCCATAAAGCGAGCCGCCACAATGGGCGCGTCGAAGCGGGCGGCCACCGTGTCGTGCAGCACTTGGCGCGATAGGGTGGCTTCTGTGGCCCAAACGATGCCTCGCGCAATATCGGCCGGAGCCACCGAGCCGGTCACATAGCCGTCGTGCAGGTGGCGCACGATGTCCACCTGTCCGCCTTGCCCGGTAGTCACCGGCACACAGCCGCAGGCCATGCCCTCGGCCAGCGTGTAGCCAAACGACTCGTAGCGCGAGGTCGACAGCACCACATCGGCGTGCCGATAAACGGTTTCCACGTCGGTCACATAGCCCAAATGCGTGTGAGCCACCGGCAGCTGCTCCAGCAGCGACTGGTCGCGCAGGTGGCCATAGAGCACCAAGTGCATGCGCTGCAACACGTCGTGCCGCTCCTGTGCCAAGTGGCGAAGGGCCGCGATGAGCAAATCCATGCCCTTCACGGGGTCATCGAGCCGGGCGGCACCCATCACAAACACCTTGCTGCCCGGAGCCACACCATAAGGGTTGTCGGTGGCCCGATGCCAATCAAACTCTCCGGCCGCAAAGGGGTTGCCTATCACCGTCACCGGCTTGTCGCGCAGCAACGAGCTATTTTGGCAGCATGAGGCCAGCCACTGGCTCACGGCCACAAATTGCACGGTCGTGCGGCGATAGAGCGTGGCCTTGCGAGCTTGCGTCAGCGTGGAGAGGTCGTCACCCTCGGTGCCCAGCAGGGGGCAGGCGCGGCAACGCGCGTGATAGGCCTCGCACTCATAGGCGTGGTGGCACAGGCCGGTGCAGTTCCACATGTCGTGCATGACCCACACCAACGGTTTTCCCAGCTTGCCCAGCCGCTCCACATCGGCCAGCGAGAGCATGCCCTGATTCACCCATCCCAGCACAATCACATCGGCCTCGCGCACCCACGGGTGGCGGCTCACGTCCAGCCCATGCGTGGCCGTGTCGATTTTGAATAACGTGTCGCGGCGGCGGCCATTACGCCAATAGATGCCCCACCGCTCGGTCAAAAAGGCCTTTTTGCGGGCAAAGGCACTGCCGGCAATGGCCACATGGTCGCCCTCGGTGCCACGGTCGGCCACCAGCATACGGGCATCCACACCCTGCTGCCGCAAAGCGGCGGCCAGCCGACTCGATGCAATGGCCGCGCCACCCAAGTGGTCGCTGCGGTTGATGATGACAACTCTCATGGTTCTCGCTCTCAAAAAATAAGGGTTATCGCAGGTTGAGTTCTTGCAGAAGTTCGGCCACATCGGCCCGCGAGAGGGTGCGCCGCTGTTTGAGCTGGGCGGCAAAAGCACTTATGGCATGGCGTATGTCGGCATTTGAAAACACACGCATCAGGTAGCTATACGACTTATCGAAAAGTGGCTCCACCTCGTCGCGGTCGAGCTGGCACAGGGCTTGCCCGTCGGCCACGGCGGCATTGAGCAGTTCGGTGCGCTGCTTACGGTCGAGCACGCCACGGTCGAGCACCATTTTGCGGCACAACGTGTTGGCTATGGCCAGCCCCATCTGCACCTGATAGTGGCCATAGATGTGATGCCACGAGCGGCTGGCCTCCACACGCGGATTGCCGGCAAAATAGAAGTCGGGCGCGAACCTGATGCAGTCGAGCCCCTCGGCATCGAGGGTCACCTCGGTAAACAAGTCCTCGGCATCAAATATCGACAGTCCCACGGCCATTCCGGCCACACCATAGCATTTATCGTCCTCACTGCGGTATTTCATCTTTTCTTTCTCTTATTTTCGTCCAAAGTCGGCAGGGATTTCGCCCCACTCGGCCGTGTTCCATTTCAGCACACGATTGGCCGGTGTGTGGCTGGCCAGCCACGCCTCGGCGCGTGCTATCAGTTCAAACAAATATTCATTTCTCGCCGTGCGGGCCAGCTTGCTCTTGCACTTGCGGTCGCGCACCCACGCCAGCGCCGTGCGGCTGTCGCTATAGATGGCCGTGTGGTCGTTGCCCTGCCGGTGAAAAAGCGCCAGCGCGTGCACCACGGCCAGAAATTCGCCCACGTTGTTGGTCGCGTCGGCAAACGGCCCCTGATGAAACAGCTCGGCTCCCGTGGGCACGTCCACGCCACGATACTCCATCACACCCGGATTGCCGCTGCAAGCGCCATCCACCGCTATGCTGTCGCGCACAATCTCCGGAATAGCCTCATAGTTAATCATTTCGCGCGAGCCGCTGGCAATGGCGCGGAGCACGGCGGCCGCCGTGTCATCGCCCTCACGAAAGGCTCGCACGGCTTCTTCTTGCGTGGCAAACGATTTGTAGCGGGCACCCGGATAACCCTTCACTCGTGCCTCGCATTCTTCCCACGTGTTGCACACTCCCGGCTCGGAACCCGTCCACACCACATACCATTTTACTCGGTTATTAGCCATAAGCATCTATAAACAACCTACAAAGTTAACAATTAATTTCCATTCACCACCCACGCACCTTGCTTTTGCCCTCAAAAACAGCGAAGATGGCTCTTCGCTTCACAGCGGCGCCATCTTCTTTTGCGGCAAGTCGTTATCTTTTCAGGCCGCGCGTTTTTGAACCGAAATTGGCATGTCTTTTCATGGCATAGCTGTGTGTTTTTATTGTTCAATTCCGGTGCAAAATTAGGCCCCCACTGTGCCAAAAAGTGGCATATCTCGAAAAAAAACCACCGTTTTTAGTCATTTCATGATAAGATTCCTATATTTGCAGAACTATTAATTTCATTCTTACTCAATTCAATAAAGTTATGAAACTCTCTATGAAAACCAAACGGCTTGCTATGGCACTGGCCGCAAGCCTTGCGCTTCTGATAGGATTGTCGGCTTGTGACAGCAACGATGAGCCGGGAGGGGATGATTTCAATATCGAACTTACCGCTGAGGGACAAGTGGTTGTTGAGCAGGCCAATGATTTTGCCTTTAACTTGATGCGTCAAATCAACGAGGGCGAGAAGAACAACAACGTGCTGTTGTCGCCCTATAGTGCCGCCACACTCCTCTCCATGCTGGCCAATGGAGCCGCCGGCGACACGCGCGACCAAATGCTGCAAGCCTTGGGCCATGCCAACCTCGACCAGCTGAACTCTTATTACGCCAAACTGACCCGGTCGTTCAGCGGAAGCAACACGTTCATGACGGCCAACTCGCTGTGGAGCAGCAAAAACATCAGCATGAAGTCACAATATGTGAACGACTTGAAAAACTACTACCAAGCACCTCACTTCAGCATTGATTTTTCCACGGCCACCAAGCGGATTAACAAGTGGATCAGCGACAACACCAAGGGAATGATTCCCGAAGCCATCCATGCGGACTTAACCAACCACTGCGTGTGCCTCGTGAATGCCGCTTACTTTGCCTCAAAATGGAATACAAAATTTGACCAAAAAGACACCAAAGAAGAAAATTTCATCGGAATCAATGCGTGGGAAAAGGTGCAGATGATGCACAACGAGCAGTTTGTTTCGCGCTATGACGACGACGACCTGACTGTGGCCACCATCCCTTATCAGAACCATGCTTATAACCTCATCATTTTATTGCCTGAAAAAAGTGTGGACATCAATCAGTTTGTGAACGAGCTGACCTCAGAAAAACTGTCATACTGGCTGAGCAACCAAGTCACGGAGAAAGTGAGAGTGGGCCTGCCTTACTGGAAGATGGACTATCGCATCGATTTGATTCCCACCCTGAAACAAATGGGCATTACCGACGCTTTCAGCATGCTGAAGGCCAACTTCACACCCTCGACCGATGCTCAATGGTGTGTGAAGCTCTGCGAGCAAAACATCCTCATCAAGGTGGACGAAGAGGGAACGGTGGCCGCCGTTGAAACCCATGCCGTCGGCGGGTTCACCTCTCCGGGTCCCACCAGCCCCATTATCGTGAATCGCCCGTTTGTTTACCTGATTACCGAGAACAGCACGGGCACCATTCTTTTCGCCGGCAAGATCGTCACAATGCGAGATTTGCAGTGACCGTCGTCACTGATGCTTTTTGATTATTTGCGATAAAAAAGATTACTCTATTATAACGAGCGGGTGCGGCTTCAAAAAAGCCGCACCCGCTTTATTGGGATATTGCTAAGTGTTCGGGAGCTTTATTTGCCGAGCACAAGGTTGATGAGCGTGTTCACGTCGGTCACGTCCACATCGCCTGCGCCGTCCACGTTGGCACGGCCCTCATACTTGCTGGCGTCGTCCTTGCCCAGCACGATGTTGATGAGGATGTTCACGTCGTTCACGTCCACCTCACCGTCACCGTTCACGTCGCCCTTGAGAGGCTCCTCGCCACCCACTTTGGTCACCTCCACCGGATACAGCTCAAGCTGGCTCTTGTACACGGTGAGGAAGCACTTCACATCAAACTTGTTGCCTTCAAGGTCGGTAGGCATGGTCACGGTCTGGTTAAACTTGTTGAAGAGCAACATGTCCATCGTGCCATCGTTGATGGTGTAGTAGTTGGTCGAGTCGTTGACCAGCGTAGCGTTCTTAACGATGAAATAGGTGTGCACCATGTCTTGGCCAATCTCTTCGAGCGGCATGTCGATAGGCTCAACGGCCGCGCCCTTTTCGGCCACGGCAAAGGTGGAGTCCACGGGCACCAGTTGTTTGTTGTTCTGATAGGTGGTCCAGCTTGCCACAGCGCCGCGAATGATGTCGCCGTTCTCAAAGGTGTTGGTCAGGCGGCCATACACGAGCGAATAAGTGTCGCCATTCTTCACATAGAGGTTGCTGCCGTTTTGATAGATGGCCACCACATCGCTCTTGATTTTGGCGTTTGTGCCGGAGTTGAGGTTATAGAGCGCGTTGATGTCGGCCACTTCGGGCACGGGAATTTCGCCACCGCCGGCCAGCGTCACTTTGGTGATGAGCAGTTGCGGATTGTTGTTATAGGTAGCCACAATGCCTTCCACGTCATATTTCACGGTGAGGTCGCCGGGCAGGTTGATGTTGAACGAGTTGTAGCCCGCTGCGCTGCCGGCGGCATCGGTAATGGTGAGGTTTTTGCCGCTCACGCCACCGAGGGTGGCATCCTTGAGCACAAAGTATTGGCCCCAAGCGTTGGCCACCACGTCGGCCGATGTCTTGACCTCGGGAGCCACAGGATTGTTGGCCGTTGCGGGAAGGAATCCCGTGAGCGGAGATTTCATTTCAGGACCACCGTTATACACGGTCTTGGTGCCACTAAAGCCGCCGGGAATCACGTCGCCGTTCTTGTAGGTTTGGCCGGTAGAGCCATAGACGCACAGATAACCGCTGGCATCTTTCACATACATGTTTTGGCCGTTCACATAGTAGACCGTCACGTCGCCCTTGATGCTCTCCACCGTGTTGTTGGCAAGAGCCGCATAGGCTGCGATGTTGTCAACACCTGCGTTAGGGTCAACGAGCCGCACGGGCAGGAGCTGATAAGTGGTTTCGGTAGCGTCTTTGGCACGATAAGAACCCACGATGGCATACACGTCGTAGGTCTTGGTGGTGTCGGTCGAGGAGCTGTAGCCGCCCATCGTGGTGTGGATGGGAGCCGAGCCGCTGTTGTCGGTAAGTGTTTTCTTGGCGACGCTGATGGTGGCGCCTTTGATGAGCACATAGTGGCCAAAGAGGTCGGCATCCACGTCAGAGGCTTGAATCAGCTCGGCCTCGATGGGGCTGCTGCCAGCGGCCGCTTGGAAGTTGTCGCTCGCATAGACGCTCAGCTCAGCCTCGCCGTTAAAGGTCACCTTCTTGCCGGTGAAGCCGGCGGGAACCACGTCGCCAGTCTTGTAGGTCTTGCCCGTGTTGCCATAAATTAAGGTGTAGCCCGTGTTGTCGCGCACAAAGAGGTTTTGTCCGTATTGCGCCAGCACGTTCACGGGGTTGGTGAAGCGCACCTGTGTGCTGTCGGTAATCTGCTTGTAGGCGGCGATGTTGGCCACATCGGTAGCTGTGCCAAACACATAAGCGGCCTCGGCCACTTCGCTCTGCTTCTCGCCCTTGATGGCAATGGCTTTGAGCGTGGTGCTCTCGCTGATGGCCAGCGCGGCGGCATATTGCGTGGAGGCGGCTGTGGGGGTCGTTCCATCGGTGGTGTAGTAGATGCTTGCGCCCGAAGTGCCACACTTGATTTCCACGTTGATGGGGCTGTAGTAGGTGCCGGCGGCGGGAGTAAACGAGGGATTAGCCACAATTTCTTCGCCGGTGCCACCCACGGTGACCACCACCTTAGTGGCACGCACTTGGTGGCCCGATGCCGAAAGTACTATCGACGCCGCGTTGCCGGCCCAAGTGGCAAGCGTGTTGTCGGAGCTTTTTGTCAATCCTTCTGCATCGGCAAAACCATCGCAGCCATAAGAAGTGCCGCTGATTTTGTCAATGCAGGTGATCGACACATTCGTGATGTTGCCCACCGTCGACGAGATGGTCAGCGTTTGGTTTTTGTAAATTCGATAGGCTCCTTGAACACCAAGTATGCCATTCGAAACTGCCAACGTGATGCCATCTTTGCTGATGGTCTGGGCGCTGGCTGTAGTGTTGCCCGACACATCGGCACTGGCGTCGAAGGTGATGGTGGTCTGCGCCATAGCCATCGTGGCCGTGAGCAGGCACAGAGCCATAAAAGTAAACAATTTCTTCATTGGTAATTAAGTTTTTATATTGGTTAATAATCAAGTTTCTTGCGCCTAAAATCGCACGTTACAAAATTAGGCATAACTTTTCAATTCGGCCTTAATTTTTCCCATTTTTTTGGCTCAACCCTCAATAAAAATGCTGGCCTCGCCAGAAAGCGAAGCCAGCAGGTGGTACCTCCGGGGATCGAACCAGGGACACGCGGATTTTCAGTCCACTGCTCTACCACTGAGCTAAGGTACCTGTTGCAAATTGCGAGTGCAAAGGTAAGCCAATTTTTCTGCCCCGACAAATTTTTTTCAAAAAAAATCGCATTTTTTACAATTTTGAGCCGCGGGTGAGCACTTTTCGTTACTTTTGTAGAGAAGAATAAAAAATAGCCACTTGAGAGAAAAATTGTATATTTGCAATTTGTGTAGAACCAATGTAGGAACATTTCACTACGAAACATTAAAACGCATAAAGATATGAACGAACATCATCATCACGACCACGATTGCGATTGTGGATGCCATCACCACGAGGAAGAAGCCATTTCGCGCTATGACGAAGTGGTGGAGCAGAGCCAAGTGCCCACCGGCGACGAGCAGGTGAGTGCCGAAGTGCAAAAAATCCTTGCCGCCCACGAGCAAGAGAACCACAGCCCCGAAGTGTATCAGTTCTTGCTGAACTGCGTGGATCTCACCACACTGAACACCGACGATAGCGAGCACTCGGTAGCCGAGTTTGTGACGCGCGTCAACACCTATGCCGAAGCCTATCCTCACCTGAAGAACGTGGCCGCCGTGTGTGTCTACAGCAATTTCGCCACCATCGCCCGTGCCAACCTTGAAGTGAGCGATGTGAATATTGCCGTGTGCAGCGCGTGCTTCCCATCGTCGCAGGCCCACCTCGAAACCAAGATTGCCGAAACGGCACTGGCCATTCAAGATGGAGCCGACGAGGTGGATGTGGTGCTCAATGTGGGCTACTTCCGCGACAAGGCATGGCAAGAACTGTGCGATGAAATCTACGAGCTGAAGCAAACCATCGGGCAGCACCACCTGAAGGTTATTCTCGAAACAGGATTGCTCAAAACCGCCGAGAACATCAGGCGAGCATCCATCCTTGCCATGTATTCGGGTGCCGACTTCATCAAGACCAGCACCGGAAAAGGTTATTTGGGCGCCACGCTTGAGGCCGCCTATGTGATGTGCCGCTGCATCAAGGAGTTTTATGAGCGCACCGGACTGGTAGTGGGCTTCAAGGCTTCGGGCGGCATTCGCACCACCGACGATGCCGTGCGCTACTACACCATCGTGAAAGAAGTGCTGGGAGAGGAATGGCTCACCAACGAGCGATTCCGCATCGGTGCTTCGAGTTTGGCCAACGCCTTGTTTGCCTCGTTCTCAGGATTGGATGTGAAACCTTTTTGATTGGCCTCTGAAAAACTATGGATAACAAATCATCATTGCACAATGTGATGGGCATTGCCCTCTCGGTAGTGGCAATGGCCGTGATTGCATGGCTCTTCTTTTATCCGGCCGACGTGAGGGGCGACCGCTTGCAGCAGCACGACGTGATGCAAGGCATCGCCATTGGTCACGAGGGTGTGGTGCATGAGCAGCAAACGGGAGAAATCAGCCGTTGGACCAATTCGCTCTTTGGCGGCATGCCCACCTTCCAGATTCGTCCTTCCTACTCAAGCAGCCCGTGGCTGTCGTGGGTGGGCAGGGTGTTCTCCTTTGGCTTCCCCGAACCGGTGAGCTGGCTGTTCATGCTCATGCTGGGATTCTTCATCCTGATGCTGGCCTTCAAGGTGAAATGGTATCTGGCCGTGCTGGGGGCCATTGGCTATGGGTTCTCCTCCTATTTTATTATTTTGGTGGGGGCCGGCCACATCTGGAAGCTGCTCACTCTCACCTATGTGCCACCCACGATAGCCGGCATCGTTTGGGCCTATCGCGGCAAGTGGCTCGGCGGGGCGGCTTTGGCCGCACTCGCAGGTGCGTTGCAGCTCATGAGCAACCATGTGCAGATGACCTATTATTTTGCCTTTGTGATTGTGGCGCTCATGGTGGGCTATCTTGTGCTGGCCATTCGCAGCAAGAGCATGGGCACTTGGGTCAAGGCCACCGCGGCTCTGGCCGTGGCGGCAGTGCTGGCCGTGGCAGCCAATGCGCCCAACCTGTATCTCACCTATAAGTATTCAAAAGAAACCATTCGTGGTGGTCACAGCGAACTCACTCCCGCCAACGGAACCGCACGCGCCGCCAGCCAAGACGGACTCGACAAAGACTACATCACCCAGTGGAGCTATGGCAAAGGGGAAACCTTCACACTCATGATTCCTAACGTGAAGGGAGGCGCAACCATCAAGCCTGAGCACGGCGACAACAAATTCCTGTCGCTGTCAGAAACCAAAAAGGCGCAAGCGATGGCCGAGAGCGGCCAAATGAGCGGGCAAGACTACCAGATTTTGCAGCAATTTCCGCAATACTTTGGCGACCAGCCCATGACCAATGGGCCGGTGTATGTGGGTGTCATCATTTTCGCGCTGGCCTTGCTGGCTGTGGCCGTGGTTAAGGAGCCGGTGAAGTGGTCGCTTGTGGTGGTGAGCGTTTTGGCTGTGTTTCTCTCGTGGGGTCACAACATGATGTGGCTCACCGATTTCTTCATCGACCACTTCCCCATGTACAATAAATTCCGCTCGCCGGCGAGCATCCTCGTCATCCCCGAACTCGTCATGCCACTGCTGGCGGTGCTGGCTTTGAACGAAATGTTCACGCAAGAAGATTTCTGGAAAAAACACCGCAATGCCGTGTGGGGTGCCTTTGGATTCACCGCCGTGGTGTGCCTGCTCACATGGCTGATTCCCGGCATTTTTGGAGCCTATTCCGCAGCCGAGAGCGAGCAACTCATCGCCACTGGCCAGTTGCAGCAATATCCCACCGTGGATGCCGCCATCAGAGCCGTGCGCGGGTCGCTGGTGAGCGGCGACGCTCTGCGCAGCCTTGTGTTCTTGGTATTGGGCGCCGGCGTGCTGCTGGCCTTTGCTAAAAAGAAACTCAATGCTTTGGCCACCTCACTGGTGATGGCAGCGCTGGTATTGGTTGACCTTTTTGCCGTGAACAAGCGATATGTGAACGAAGAAACCTTTGTGCCCGCCGAGCAAGTGGTGGCACAAGGTTATGCGCCACGCCCCGTCGACACGCAAATTCTTCAAGACAAGTCGCTCAACTACCGCGTGCTCGACCTGCAACACTTCAGCGAGGCCATGCCCAGTTTCTTCCACAAAACGGTGGGTGGCTACCATGCCGCCAAGCTGTCGCGCTACAACGACCTGATTGAGCGGCAAATCTCCAAAAACAACATGGCCGTGCTCAATATGCTCAACACCAAATATGTGATTGTGGACGACAATACCGCGCAGGTCAATCCGGAGGCTTTGGGCAACGCGTGGTGGGTCGATAGCATCGCCTATGTGAACAATGCCGACCAAGAAATGGCCGCGCTCGACAGCATCAAGCCCGACCGCTGGGCCGTGGCCGACACTCATTTCAAGGACATCTTGGGCGCAGCCACACCGCACCAAGTGGGCGACACCATCGTAGAAACCGGCTATGCCCCCAATAGGCTCACCTACAAGAGCCACAGCGCACAGGGAGGTTTGGCCGTGTTTAGCGAGATTTATTTCCCGTGGGGCTGGACGGCGACCATCGATGGCAAAGAAGCCGCTTTGGGACGCGTGAATTATGTGTTGCGCGCCTTGCAAATACCGGCAGGCGACCACACCATCGAGATGTCGTTCCATCCCATTGAAGTCACTGCCAGCGAGCGGGTGGCCACCACAGCCATCATCCTTATTTTCATCGCGCTGCTGCTGGCAGCCAACTTTGCGCTCTTGCGTCACCTACGAGCCAAGAAACAATAGCGTGGGCATACTGAAAAGATACCGAACAGCTTGGAGCCGGCACCATCGCAGTGCCGGCTTCGGCATTCACTCGCCTTTTGCCTACAAATTTGTGACCGGCGTGCTGCGCGAGCGGCTACCTTATTATGCCTACGACGATTTGCGCACCTTGCGCAAAGCTCTGGCGGCCACAAATTCCTCTTTGCCCACCATGAGCCAAAAAGAGGCGCAAATGCTGTTTCGCGTCGCCAACCATTTCATGCCCAAGCACATTTTGCAGGTGGGAGCCGAAGTTTTGCCGGCGGCCAGCATGCTCTTGCCGGCCAGCAACAGCCGGTTGTGCCTGTGCGACAGCTATGAGTCGCTTCGCCTCGCCAGTGCGCTGCTGGCCCATTTTGCCGAGCGAATCAGTTCCTGTTCCGAATTGCATGTGGCGTTGACGCAGTGGGCCGAAGCCGCCACAAAGGAGGAAAAGCCATTCCTTCTCATTAATTCACTGCCGCAAACCGGCGACGACCGTCGGCTGCTCGCCGCGGCACTGCAAGAACGGTTGCGGGGCGAATGCGTGGTGGTGATGCGCGGGCTCAATCGCGATAAGGACGTGAAGCAACTGTGGCTCACTTGCCGAGAAAAAATGATCCACGGCCACACCTATACCAACGACCGCACGGCCATCCTCGTCGCCACCGCCAAACTCCAGCGGCAAGATTTCTATCTCTGGTTTTAGTCATCTTCTATCATTTTCTCTTATCGACCATGCAACAACGCGTCACTCCCGAACACATCACCCACCTGAGCGAAGGTGAAATTTTTGTTTTCGGCAGCAATTTGGCCGGAATGCACGGCGGTGGGGCAGCACTCATGGCTCACCGGCACTTCGGGGCAGTGTGGGGGCAAGGCGTGGGGCTGCAAGGGCAAAGCTACGCCATACCCACTATGCAGGGCGGAATAGAAACCATCAAACCCTACGTGGATGAGTTTTTGGCCTTTGCCGCCCGACACACCGAGTATCATTTTTTGGTCACTCGCATAGGGTGTGGCATTGCCGGTTTTAGTGAGCGCGACATCGCTCCGCTCTTTGCCGCCGCCGTGAGCATGCCCAATGTGTGGCTGCCGCAAGGTTTTCTTGCGGAGCTTCTGTGACAACTTTCGGGTGCCACTTGAGTGCCAAAGTTGAAATATTTTGCTAATTTTGCGTTGATTTTTTTAATTGCGCTTCACCCTATGGCAAAAGAAACGGTTACTCCCATGATGAAACAGTTTTTCGAGATGAAAGCCAAGCATCCCGACGCTGTGTTGCTGTTTCGTGTGGGCGACTTTTATGAAACCTACGGGCAAGATGCCATTGTAGCCAGCGAAATATTGGGAATCACACTCACTCGCCGCAGCAATGGCGCAAGCGGCAATACCGAGATGGCCGGATTTCCTCACCATGCCCTCGACACCTATTTGCCCAAACTGGTGCGAGCCGGCAAGCGGGTGGCCATTTGCGACCAGCTCGAAGACCCCAAACTCACTAAAAAACTGGTGAAACGCGGCATCACCGAGCTGGTAACTCCGGGCGTGGTGCTGGGAGGTGCCATGCTCGACCGCAAAGAAAACAACTTTCTCGCGGCGGTGCACTTCAGCAAGCATGTGGTGGGAATCGCACTGCTCGACATCAGCACCGGCGAATTCCTTGCCAGTGAGGGTAACGCCGAATATGCCGACAAGCTGCTGGAGAATTTTGCGCCCAAAGAAGTACTCATCGAGCGCAACCGTCGCAAAGATTTCGACACCACGTTCACCTCAAAATACCTCATTCAAGAACTCGACGACTGGGTGTTTGCCACCGATGCCGCTACCGACCGCCTGCTGCGCCACTTTGGCACGCAGAGCCTCAAAGGATTTGGCCTGCACGGCATGGAGGCCGCCATTGTGGCCGCCGGCGCGGCGCTGCACTACATGGACATCACGCAGCACATGCAGCTGAGCCACATCACCACACTGGCCCGCATCGAGGCCGAGCGTTTTGTGCGCCTCGACAAGTTCACTGTGCGCAACCTCGAACTCATCGAGCCTATTAGCGACGACGGGCGCAGCCTGCTGCAAGTGATTGACGCCACCATCTCGCCCATGGGCGGACGACTGATGCACCGCTGGCTGCTATTTCCCCTTAAAGACGAGAAAGCCATCAACCGCAGGCTCGATGTGGTGGAACTCTTCATGCGCGACCGCAAGGGCCGCGAGCTGCTCAAATCGCAGCTTGAAGTGGTGGGCGACATGGAGCGGCTCACCTCACGGGTGGCCACAGCTAAAGTCACCCCTCGCGAGCTTGTGCAGCTCAAGTGCGCCCTGCAAGCCATCATTCCCATCAAGCAATTTTGTGCCGACGCGCCAAGCGATGTGACGCGGTCTTTTGCCGACCAGCTCAATCCCTGCCCCATCTTGGCCGAGCGCATAGGGCGAGAAATCAATCCTGACGCGCCCAATCAGCTCAGTCGGGGCAACGTCATCAGAGAAGGTGTGGATGCCCAGTTGGACGAGCTTCGCACCATAGCCCATTCAAGCAAATCCTACTTATTGCAGCTGCAACAGCAGATGAGTGAGGCCACCGGCATTCCCAGCCTGAAAGTGAGCTACAACAACGTGTTTGGCTATTACATTGAGGTGCGAAACACCCACAAAAACAAAGTACCTGCCGACTGGATTCGCAAGCAGACGCTGGTGAACGCCGAGCGCTATGTTACGCAAGAGCTCAAAGAATATGAGGAAAAAATATTGGGAGCCGAAGAAAAAATAGCCATTCTCGAAAGCAAAATTTTCAGCGAACTGATTGCTGCCGCTGCCGATTATATTCCCGCCATTCAAACCAACTGCAACCTGATTGCCCAGCTCGACTGCCTTGCGGCTTTCACGCGAGTGGCACTCGAAAACCGATACACTCGCCCCGTCATCGACAATTCGCTGGATATTGAAATTGTGGCCGGACGGCATCCCGTGATTGAAAGCCGCATGCCCGCCGGCGAGCAATATGTGCCAAATGATGTGACACTGAGCAATGGCGAGCACCAAATCATGATTATCACCGGACCTAACATGGCCGGCAAGAGCGCCTTGCTGCGACAAACGGCACTCATCGTGCTCATGGCGCAAATAGGCTGCCCCGTTCCGGCCGAGCGCGCGCGCATAGGCATCGTTGACAAGATTTTCACGCGCGTGGGTGCCAGCGACAATATTTCGCAAGGCGAAAGCACATTCATGGTCGAAATGACCGAAGCCGCCAGCATTCTCAACAACCTGAGCGAGCGCAGCCTCGTTCTCTTTGATGAATTGGGGCGCGGCACCAGCACCTACGACGGCATTTCTATCGTATGGGCCATTGTGGAGCACATTCACGAACACGCGGCTCATGCCAAAACGCTTTTTGCCACCCATTATCATGAGCTGAACGAAATGGAGCGCAGCTTTAAGCGCATTGTTAATTACAATGTGAGCGTGCGCGAGCTCAATGGCAAAGTGGTGTTTTTGCGCAAACTGGTGAAAGGAGGCAGTGAGCACAGCTTCGGCATCCATGTGGCAAAATTGGCCGGAATGCCGCCAAGCATCGTCAAGCGTGCCAATGAGGTGCTGAAACAGCTCGAAGAGAACAATCGCAACAGTGGGCGCGCCGTGACGAGAAACCTCGATGATGTGGCATCGTCGCGCAGCGGTTACCAACTCTCCATCTTCCAGCTGGATGATCCTGTGCTGGAGCAAATCAGAGATGAGATTTTGGACACCGACATTAATAACCTCACTCCCATGCAAGCACTCAATAAGCTGCACGAAATCAAGGGTATCTTGACGGGTAAAAAGAGTGAATGAGAATGATTCCAATAATAAAAAAGACTAACATCGTCCTATTTTTCACTATAAACAGTTTCTTTCGCCTCTCTTCATGAAAACTTGGCAGCACCGTTTTCTCATAGCTTTCCTGTTTGGGCTCTTGCTCTGGGCCTGCTCGGCCAGCGAGCGCACGCCCCTCAATGGGCTGGGCTATCCCGTGGTGAGCAACGAAAAGGTGCAAGTGCTGCAACGAAAAGGCTACACAGCCGGTTATAGTGCCGCACTGAAAATTCCACGCTGGGTGGCTTGGCAACTCACCGCCGAGCACGCGCAAGCGGCACAATCGCGCCACAAACCCGCACGCCATTACCGTGAGGACAGCGAGGTGCCCAAGCCACGAGCCACTTTAGACGATTATCGGGGTGCCAGCAAAGCCTTGAACTTGTCGCGTGGGCACATGTGTCCGGCAGCCGACTGCAAATGGGACGCACAAGCCTTTGACGAATCAAATTTGCTCACCAACATGTGTCCTCAAGATGCCGCAACCAATAGCGGCATGTGGAACCGCATAGAAATCAAGTGCCGCCAATGGGCGGTGCGCTATGGTGAGGTCTATGTGGTGACAGGGCCCATTCTCTATCATCAAAAACACGTCACCATAGGAAAAAATAAGGTGACTGTGCCCGAAGGGTTTTATAAAGTGGTGCTGCGGTTAGGCAGCAAGCCAGCCTGCATAGCTTGGGTGTGCAAAAATGGTGATAGAGGTAAAAACGGACAATACATCAACACGCTTGAGCAAGTGGAACGCATCACCGGCTTGAAGTTTTTTCCTCAACTCGACCCGAAAATCCGCAATAGGATAGCCAGCACAGCGCAAGAAAAAGATTGGTGAATCCACAAAAAAATACATTTTTTATCACGCACGATTTTATGACATCATTGCAAAGAAAGGATTTCGAAATCATGGCACCTGTGGGCTCGTGGGAATCTCTCACAGCGGCTTGGCAAGCAGGAGCCGATGCCATCTATTTTGGCATCGAGGGCCTCAACATGCGAGCCAAATCCAGTGTCAATTTCACACTTCAAGACCTTCACACCATAGCCCGGTGGTGCGCCGAACATGGGATGAAAAGCTATCTCACGGTCAATACCATCATCTATGATGAAGATATAGAATATATGCACCGCATCGTGGATGCAGCACGCCGAGCCGGCGTGACTGCCATCATTGCCAGCGACATGGCCACGATAACCTATGCACGAAGTCATGACGTGGAAGTTCATATTTCCACACAAGTGAATGTGAGCAACAGCGAGGCCGTGCGCTTCTATGCGCAGTGGGCCGATGTGATGGTAATGGCCCGCGAACTTCATTTGGAGCAAGTGAAGCGCATTCACGAGGCCATTCAAAAAGAGGTCATCACAGGGCCACACGGTCAGCCGGTGCGCATAGAGATGTTTTGCCACGGTGCCTTGTGCATGGCCGTGAGTGGAAAATGCTATTTAAGCCTGCACGAAACCAGTGCCAGTGCCAACCGTGGTGCCTGCCGGCAAATCTGCCGGCGCAGCTATGAGGTTACCGACCGCGAAACGGGCGATGCACTAGCTATCGAAAACCAATACATCATGTCGCCAAAAGATTTGAAAACCATTCATTTTCTCAATAAAATGGTGGATGCCGGTGTGAGAGTTTTCAAAATTGAGGGACGCGCCCGAGGTCCTGAATATGTGCGCACAGTAGTGGAGTGTTACAACGAAGCCCTTCACGCGCTCATCAACGGCACTTATAGTGAAACTCTCATCAGCAAATGGAATGAGCGGTTGGCGCAAGTTTTCAACCGCGGCTTTTGGAACGGCTACTACTTGGGACAACGGCTGGGCGAATGGTCTTCTAAATATGGGTCCAGCTCTACCCACGTCAAGATTTATGCCGCAAAAGGCGTGCGCTACTTCGATAAGCTGGGTGTGGCCGAGTTTTTGATGGAATCGGGCGAATTGCATGTGGGTGATGAGGCGTTTGTCATTGGACCCACCACCGGAGCCGTGCCACTCACCATTCAAGAAATAAGAGTGGATTTGAAATCAGTTGAAAAAGCCGTTAAGGGAGATAGGTTTTCAATTCCTACAGGGTTCAAGATACGTCCCAGCGACAAACTTTACTTGTGGCATAAAAAAGATTCATAAAATTTCCACAAGATAATGGAAGCCGTGCAGGCCACGTTGAGCGAATGCTTAGTGCCACCCTGCGGCACCTCTATGCAGCCGTCACAGGCATCCACAGCGGTTTGAGCCACCCCTTTCACTTCATTGCCAAGCACTACGGCATATTTCTTATTAGCTTCGGGAGTGAAAGTTTCCAAACTCACGCTGCCATGCACCTGCTCCACCGCCAGCACAGTGTAGCCCTGATTATGCAAGTGCGCAATAGCCTCTATCACAGAAGAAAAATGTTGCCATTCGACCGAATCCTCAGCTCCAAGAGCCGTTTTGTGAATTTCGGGTTTAGGCGGTGTCGATGTGATGCCACACAATAGCACTTCTTGCACACAAAAAGCGTCGCTGGTGCGAAAAATGCTGCCCACATTCATTTCACTGCGCACATCATCAAGCACCACAGTGAGCGGCATCTTGGGCATTTTTCTAAATTCTTCGGCATCCACACGCTGCAAGTCAAGCATTGATTTTTTCTTCATAGCGTTTTTTCTTTACTGTTTTAGAAACGCTTCACACACCTTATTTATTACACGTTTTTTTATTCTATTTGCTGGTATTTTTTGCATGATTAGTCAATTATTTTTACCTTTGCCCACATATAACAATTTACTAACCAATATTTTATTTTATGAAAAAAATTTTTACTCTTTTACTCATGGCAGCCGCAGTCATCGGTAGCCAAGCAAAAGTTTACACTTTTGAAGATTTGTCGAAGATCGACGGTACAGGCGTCACCAAAGCCGATGACGGCTCTTACTTGGTGACTATGAACACCTCGCTGGCCAACAGCGACACGGTAAAGCTCGACGACAACAACATCCTCGTGCTCAAAGCACAGCTCGTCATCACCAATGGCAACACGCTGAAGATTCAAAACAACGATGTGATTAAATTTGGTGCTTCGGCACAAGTGCGCGTGGAAGGTGAAGCCGACTTCGCTCCCACTGATACCGCAACCGTAACCGCTGCCGATGGCGCGACCGGAACAGCAAAAGGTTTCTGGATCTTTGGCTCCAAACAAAGAACCAATGCTGTGATTAAAAACGTCACGTTTGAATATGTGGGCATCACATTCGGCAACGACCTTGATAACGACGGCCACTTGGAAATGAGCAACTGCACAGTGAAGTACAACAACGGAAAAATTGCTTCTGGTCAAGCCATCAACTTCAATGCCACTTGCAAGGGCAACATCATTGAGAACTGCCATTTCGAGGCCAACACGGTATCGGCCATTGGCAGCGGCAGCAACACGCCCGTGGGTATCACCATTCGCAACAACATGTTCTACAAAAACTCCACCACCAAGCGCAATCGTCCGCAAATCAACATGAGCTGCAACGCATGTCCTTACGACATCGTGATTGAGGGTAACACCGTGATTGGCATTGCCGAAAACACTTTGGCCGGTGGCATAGCAGTGAGCAACCTGCTTGCAGGCAAGGGCGCCGGTAAAATTTATGTCCGCAACAACAAAATTTCTGACAATCGCTATGGCATCACCGGCACAGGTGCCATGGATATCTACATTGAAAACAATGAGTGTGTGAACAACAAATATGAGGCTACTCCCGCCAATGGCGGTAGCGGCATCAACCTGACGCAAAACAGCACCAATAAAACCTCTTATGCCTATTTGCGCGGAAATCATGTGGAAGGCAACCTGTGGGGTGTAACCGTGATTGGCTGGAAAGAAGTGAACATGGGTCGCAACAACCTGCCCACCGATGATCCCGAATACAATCCCGGTGAAAATATTCTTAAGGACAATGTGTGCAATGGCGAAACCGTTGACTTGGCCAACATGACCGACGCTATGGTGTATGCTCTCGGCAACACTTGGAGCGTGCCCATCTCAAGAGTGTGGGACGTTATTTCGCTGGGCGCAAACACTCCGCGCGAGAACGTGGTGGTTGAAACTCCCTTTGTGGCTGTGGACGATGTGAACGTTGACCGTGAAATTGCCGGTGTGCAATATGTTAATCTCGCAGGTCAGGTTTCAAATACTCCCTTTGAAGGCGTTAATATTGTTGTCACTCAATACACTGATGGCAACCGCAATGTGGTGAAAGTCGTCAAATAAATTTTCACACATGCATATAAAAATAGTGGCCACCTAAGAGTGGCCACTATTTTTATACTTATCGGTTTATTACAAAAGTTCCTTGATTTTTTCTTCAATCAGTTTTATGTCGACCGTAGGTTCATACCTTTCTACAATATTACCCTTTCTATCTACCAAAAACTTGGTGAAATTCCACTTGATGTCGGGTTTTGAAGCATAGTCGGCATCATTTTTTTGCAACATTTCATCAAGCACTTTGCCTATGGGGTGATTCAAGTCAAAGCCCACAAAGGGTCGAGCGGCCTTCAAAAGCGTAAACAAAGGTGATTCGTTCTCGCCATTCACTTCTATTTTTTTGAATTGAGGAAACTCAGTTCCATAGTTGAGTGAACAAAACTGGTGAATTTCTTCATCGCTGCCCGGAGCTTGGTTGCCAAATTGGTTGCACGGAAAATCCAAAATTTCAAGTCCTTTTTCTTGATAATTTTTATAAAGATTTTCAAGTTCCTCATATTGAGGAGTGAAGCCACAACGTGTGGCCGTATTCACAATGAGTAAAACTTTATTTTTATAGGTTGCCAAACTCACGTCATTTCCTTTTCTGTCTTTTACCGTGATGTCATAGATGTTTTGTGCCATCATCATTCCTCCTATTATATATGCAATGATTAATAAAGTAATTGTTTTCTTCATATTTTTTTTATTTGGACATTTCCAGCATCTTTTTGATGGGTTTCACGGCCTCACGCGCCACCTCGGCATCCACCTTAATTTCAGGTGCCATATATAATAATGAATTATACAATTTTTCAAGCGTAATCATCTTCATGAAGTTACACTCATTGCAGGCGCAGGTGCCGTCTTCGGGCGGAGCTGGAATAAATTCCTTGTCGGGACACTGCTGCTGCATTTGAAAAAGAATGCCACTCTCGGTGCACACTATAAATTTCGAAGATTCGCTCTCTTTGGCATAGGTGAGCAATGCCTGCGTGCTGCCCACCTTATCGGCTATTATGCGAATGGGCTTGGGACACTCCGGATGCACGAGAATCTTAGCATCGCCATGTTCTTTGCGCAACTCAAGCAATTTTTCTATTGAAAATTGCTCATGCACGTGGCACGCTCCGTCCCAAATGAGCATGTTTTTACGCCCTGTGGTGCTTTTAATGTAGTTTCCCAAGTTGCGGTCAGGACCAAATATGATTTTAGCGTCACGCGGCAAAGCATTCACTATTTTTTGTGCGTTTGAAGAGGTGACCACCACATCGGTGAGAGCCTTCACTGCGGCAGTGGTATTCACATAACTCACCACGATGTGATCAGGATGAGCGTCAACAAACTTCTTAAACTCATCGGCCGGACAGCTGTCGGCCAGCGAGCAGCCTGCGCTCAAATCGGGCACAATCACCGTTTTTTCGGGGCAAAGGATTTTAGCGGTTTCGCCCATAAAATGCACTCCACACAGCACTATCACGGGAGCGTCGGTCTTAGCGGCCAGCTGTGCCAGCGCAAGGCTGTCGCCTATATGGTCGGCTATTTCTTGAATTTCGGGCCGCCGATAATAATGCGCCATGATGACGGCGTTGCGCTCTTTTTTCAGGCGCAAAATTTCGCTGCGCAAATCCAGAGAGGCATCGATGGGCGCGTTCACATATCCTTTTTCAACATTCATATTATATATATCTTATTTTTATTTTTTAGAAATTTAATTTTATGTTTATTATAATAGGCTGTTAATTGCTATAAAAACTTTTTGCCCTTTTTCTTGCATTTTAAGTTATTGGCAAAAGATATTTTTTTTCAACTTCGTTATTAACAATTTATATTTTTGAAAATTAGAAAGTTCATGAGGCAATTAACAGGTCGCTTATGCTGTTGCAAAGTTAATAATTTAATTCAAAGGATATGTAAAAAACTCCACCATTTTGCCGTGAAAACTCATCAAAATGAAAATGCTTCTTTTTTTGTAAAAGAAAGATTGATTCATTATAAGATGCATATTTCAAATTTTGCAAATTATTTTGTGAAATGATTATTCACAGTTATCAACAAGGTTATTCACACACGTTGATAATCTTATTGAAAAAATACAAGGTTGCTTTTTAAGCAACCTTGCATATGGGGTGACGTAATCAAGTAAAAACTTACTTATAGAGCATGTCAATCACGCGGTCATATTGGTATTGGCTATTGAAACCGCTGCGTTGCAACTGCTGAATTTGATGCATCACATCATCGAGATAGGCTATCGACGCATTTTTGGGGTCTTTTTCACCTTTCTCAAAAATTTTGTAATAGGAAAGTTTTTTGAACGCGCTTTGGAATTTCTTCATCACCTCGCTGTCGGCTCCTTGCATGGCCCAGTTCAGTTGCTCAAAGGTAGATTTTTGTTTTTCGAGAAACTCGCGTATGTCCTTATAATATTTGCCATAATTTTTGAGCAAATCCTGTTTTTTAATGACATCTTTGGTTTCCATGCCGTCAAAAGCCTTCATGGCGTTTTCCACGTCGAGTTTATTGAAGGCCTCATTGAATACCGGCTGCACTTCGAGCTGATAGACGAGATTGTCGCGGTCGCTGAAAGCGGCTTGACGTGTTTTGTTGGCCAACTTTATACCGTTTTCTTGCCCCTTTTTCTCTTTTTCAAGCGCGCTGATTTGGTTTTTCACTTCTTTTTCCACCTTATTAAGACTGTCCACTCTTTCTTTGAGCACTTTAATGCGGCTCTCAAGGTCTTTGATGGTGTCTTGCTTACCCTCCACGATGAGTTCTTGATAGCGAATTTCATCTTCAAGGTCTGCCACCTTGTTGGTTTGTTGGGTAACTGTGTTGGTTTGAACGCTGGCAGTTTGCGCGGTCACTCCAAAGGTCATCGCTGCAAAGGCCAAAACAAAAGATAATTTGGTTAATTTCATAGGAAGGAATATTATTTGTCTTTAGGTTGATAATTCTGCGGGAAAACGACGATGATCTGATACCACGCCTTCACCGGCTTGCCATGATGCAGAGCCGGGGTGAAGGTGTCGAGCTTCATGCAAAGCTGTGTGGCCGCGTCGTTAAGGTATTCATTTTGTGTACGCGTAACTTGTGCGTCGGCCACATGACCCTCCACGTCAATCAGGCAATCCACATGCACCTTCACAGGAGGCATTTCTTCGCGCCAGCCGGTTTGCTTATAGATGATGCTGAGCAATGCTTCATGCCCATCAGGATATTCGGGCGAAGTTTCCGGCAAAGAATGGTCTTCGTCGGGAAACTCGTCGTTAGAGTGCAACAATTCAAGCATCTCATTCCAATAAAGTTCATCTTTCTTGGTAAGTTGCTTGTCGTTGAGCTGTTGCTCAATGAGTTGTTGCATCGCTTCGGCGTTTTTCGTGCCCAACTGCACCAGCAGGTCGCGGGCCTGATTAGAAAGGCCGCGGTCAAGTGCGAGGCTCTTGATGAGAAGAGGTGCCGCGTCGGCATATCGCTCAGAATTGATGAGGGTGAGGGCCGATGCGTTCCATGCTTCGACCTCGCTGGTACCCTTGTTCACATCAGCTTCGGCAAAAAAAACCGTACACAGGCAAAAAATAAGCGCAAAAAATTGATATTTCATGATAAATGATTAATTCTGCTGAACACAAGCGCAAAGGTAATGAAAAAAACAAATAAAAAAAGCGAAAGTGCACTTTTTCACAAAAGCACACCCTCTTCATAACCAAAATTCAAGTATAATTTTCCTGTTTGTTGCGGTTGGTAATAAAACTGGTGCAAAATTCACACTAAAATTTGATATGACCAAATTTCTATTCAAAAAATATACAAAGATTAAGTTTTATATTGAAATTTTAGGGTAATTGGTGGTGAGTGGCATGGTTTTTGTAAATAACGAATAAAACTAAAATAGTAATAGGCAATTATTTGTGAAGAAAAATAATTGTCACATAAAGTTTTTTCACAAATAATTGTAACTTTGTGGCCACAAATGCGTCTTATTATAATAGGAATATATTCACCAAAAAAAATTACTATGAAACTGAAAAATCTTTTGGCAGGCATTTTGGTGCTGTCGGCTATGAGTGTGGCCGCGCAAGAAATGCCCCAGATGCAAATGCCTCCCATTCCGGTGGACAAAGAGGTGCGAATGGGTAAATTGCCCAATGGACTTACCTACTATGTGCGCAAAAACAATTATCCAGAACATCGAGTAAACTTCTACATTGCGCAGCGCGTAGGCTCCATTCAGGAAGAGGAAAGTCAGCGTGGTTTGGCTCACTTCCTTGAGCACATGGCATTTAACGGAACAGAGAATTATCCCGGCAATGGTGTGATTGACTATACGCGCACGTTGGGTGTGGAGTTTGGACGTGACTTGAACGCCTACACCAGCACCGACCAAACGGTGTATAACATCAACGACGTGCCCAGCACCCGCCAAAGTGCTATCGACTCGTGCTTGCTCATTTTGCGTGACTGGTCGTGCGGCCTTTTGCTTGAAGGCGAAGAAATAGACAAGGAGCGCGGCGTGATTCATGAGGAATGGCGCTTGCGCAGCAGTGCCATGCAGCGCATGCTGGAGCGCAACCTCGAAACGCTCTATCCCGGCTCGAAATATGGCAAACGCATGCCCATAGGCCTGATGAGCGTGGTGGATGGATTCAAATATAATGAAATTCGCGATTATTACCACAAATGGTATCGTCCTGATAACCAAGCTATCGTGGTGGTGGGCGACGTAGATGTGGATTACATGGAGAGCAAAATCAAAGAGATGTTCTCGCCCATCACGCTTGCCGAGAATGCCGCACAGGTGGTGACTGAGCCGGTGCCCGACAACGAGGAGGCCATCGTGGTGATCGATAAGGACAAGGAGCAGCTCTATAGCGTTGTGCAGCTCATGCTCAAGCACGACGCTCCCACCCGCGAAGAGAAATCGACCCTGATGTACATGGTGAGCGACTATTTGACCGACATCATTGCCAGCATGCTCAACCAGCGACTGAGCGAGAAGGCTCAGGAGGCCGATTGCCCCTTTACCCAAGCCGGCAGTTATGACGGCGCTTACATCATGAGTCAGTCGAAAGAGGCTTTCACCATCTATGCGCTGCCCAAAGAGGGCAAAACGGCCGAAACCCTGCAAGCCATCATGACCGAGGCTCTGCGTGCCGCCAAATATGGCTTCACAGCTACCGAATATGCCCGCGCTAAGGACGAATATATGTCGCGTCTTGAGCAGCAATATAACAACCGCAGCACCATCAGCAACGAGCGTTATGGCCGCAGTTATGTGAGCAACTACCTTGATGGTGAGCCTATCCCCAGCATTGAGGATGAGTACACCATCATGAACCAGCTGGTGCCCAACATTCCTGTGGAGGCCATCAACATGGCTTTGCCCCAAATTTTCCCCGAAGGTGAAAAAAACATGGTGGTGATGAACTTCAACCGCGAGGCCGACGATGCCGTTTATCCCACAGTGGATGAGCTGAAAGGTGCCGTGGCAGCTGCCCGTGCGGCACAGATTGAGGCTTATGTGGACAATGTGAAGCAAGAACCCCTCATCAGCCAGCTGCCCAAGCCCGGAAAAATCAAGAAAGAAACCACCAACGACAAGCTGGGTTACACCGAACTCACGCTGAGCAACGGCGTGACGGTCATCCTGAAAAAGACCGATTTCAAGGACAATGAAATCCGCATGATGGCCGAATCGAAGGGTGGTAGCTCGCTCTATGGCCAAAACGACTGGGCCAACACCGAGCTGTTTGACGCAGCGGTGATGGTGAGCGGACTGGGCAACTTCGACAACACCGAACTCGACAAGGCTCTTGCCGGCAAGCAAGCCAGCGCCAACCTCCAGCTCAGCACCAGCTTTGAGCGCCTGAGCGGTCATTCCACCGTGAAGGACTTGGAAACCATGTTCCAGCTCGCTTACCTGCGCATGACCGACATCCGCAAAGACGAAAAGGCCTATAATAACCTCATGAACCAGCTCGAAACAGTGCTGAAAAACAAAGGTTTGCGCCCAGAAACAGTGTTTAGCGACTCGGTGAGCGTGACTATTAACAACCACAACTGGCGCGACCTGCCTTTTGAGGCTAAAGACCTTGCCAACGTGAGTTACGACCGCATTATGCAAATCGCCAAAGAGCGCACCGCCAATGCCGCCGACTTCACATTTTACTTCGTTGGCTCATTCGATAACGACAGCATTCGCAAGTACATCTGCCAATACATAGCCTCTCTGCCCGCTAAAGGCAAAAAAGAAAACTATGTGAACGTGGCCGAGCGTCCCACGGGCACTGTGCTCAACCACTTCACCCGCAAGATGGAAACACCTAAGGCAATGGCTCGCATGTATTGGTTCAGCACCACTTCGCCTTATAGTTTGGAGAACTCAATCATTGCCAGTGCCGCAGGCGATGTGCTGGAGAAAATTTATCTGCAAAAGATTCGCGAGGATGCCGGCGCGGCCTATTCGGCCGGCGCGGGAGGCTCGGTGCAGATGGTGGGCGACCGCGTGATCACTACCTTGATGAGTGCGGTTCCCATGAAGCCCGAAAAGGCTGAGGAAGCTCTGAGCATCATGCGTCAGGAGGTTCCGGCCATCGCGCAGAGCGTTGACGCTGCCACATTGCAAGACATCAAGGAAGCCATGATTAAGAACTTCGACACTGCGGCTCGCGAGAATGGTCACTGGATGAATGTGCTGAGCATGTGGAAGAGCCGTGGCATTGACACCCACACCGACTATAAGGCCATCGTGAATGCCCTCACGCCCGAAAAAGTGAGCGACTTTGTGCGCAACGTGATTTTGGGTGCCGGCAACAACGTGGAGGTTGTGATGCTTCCCGAGGAGTAAAAAAACTACAATGTTCATCACATAAAAAACTGCGATATTATATGAAAAAATTCATGATGACAATGGCTGTGGCGGCCACCTTTGTGTGCGCCGGCGCGCAACAAGCTGTGGTGGCTCCCCAGCAGCAACAGCAGGCTGTGGTAACCCAGCAGAAAGCTGCCCAATACGGCGTGCTGGAAACCGACAGCAAAGCCGCCAAGCAGCAAGCCGAAGAGGCCAAAAAATTAGAGAAGCAGGCTAAGGAAGCCAAGAAACAGGCTGCCGCTGCCGAGAAGAAGGCTAAAAAGCAGGCAAAAGAGGCCAAGAAACAGGCCAAAATAGCCGAGCAACGCCAGAAAGCCCAAGAAACCATCGAGAAAGAAAACAAAAACATCTCGAAGGCACAAAAAGAGCTGGCAAAAGCCAAAGAACAGCAAATGGATCCCAACCTCGACCTTGACAAACAGGCAAAGGCATTGAAGAAAATCGACAAGCTCAACAAAAAAATTGAGAAGTCGAACGAAAAAATAGCCAAAGCCCGCAAGAAACTCTAAACAGGAGGCTTCACTAAAAAGTAACCGAGGGTGCTTCAGAATTCTGAAGCACCCTCATTTTTCTTGTCGTGTTACCGATTTTTTAAAGCCCCAATTTTTCCGTCAGTTATTTTTAATACGGCGTGCAAGAATAGCACACAACCCTCAAAAAAATTTTGCTAAACTTTTGAAGTGAAAAGAAAAGCCAACCGATTCATTAAGAATCGGTTGGCCGGTTTTATTGGTGGTCCCACTTGGGCTTGAACCAAGGACTCCCTGATTATGAGTCAGGTGCTCTAACCAACTGAGCTATGGGACCGTGCAGACCTCACTGCGGAGGCTGCTTGCAAGTTTGCGAGTGCAAAGGTAGTAAAAAAATGACATCTGCACCCTATGATGGGCAATAAATTTTGAAAGTGCTACTCTATGGACACGTTTTGGCACAAAGGCGCGAGCGAATCGCTCAGCCCACATGAACGCCCGGTTTGACCGCTCCGGTGGGGCCAATGACTACCAAACGCCCGTCGGCATCCTCGGCACTCAAAATCATGCCCTGACTCTCAATGCCTTTGAGCGTGCGCGGCGGGAAATTGGCGATGAAGCACACTTGCTTGCCAATCAAGTCTTCGGGCTGGTAGAACTTGGCGATGCCACTCACGATGGTGCGGCCTTTCAGCCCGTCGTCGATCTTGAACTGAAGCAACTTGTCGGCCTTTTTCACCTTTTCGCATTCCACCACCGTGCCCACACGAATGTCGAGTTTGGTGAAGTCGTCGTAGGTGCAAGGCTCGGCCACGGCCTTAGGCACGAAGTTGGCCACGATGTTTTCTTGCTTGATGCGCTCGAGGCGCGCCATCTGCGCGGCGATGGTCTCATCGTCGATTTTCTCAAAGAGCAGTTCGGGCTGGCCCAATGTGATGCCGGCCTTGATGTACTGGTCCACGGCGAGCATTTCAGGCTTTTCAAGACCCAGCATGTCGCGCAGCCGCTTGGCGCTGAAGGGCATGAAAGGCTCCATGATGGTGGCGAGGTTGCCACACACCTGCAAGGCCACATTCATGATGGTCTTCACGCGCTCTGGCTCGGTCTTGATGAGCTTCCACGGTTCAGTATCGGCCAGATATTTGTTGCCTATGCGTGCCACGTTCATCACATTTTTGAGTGCCTCGCGGAAGTGGAATTCGCGAATGTTGCGCTCCATCTCGTTGCGCTCGTTGGCTATGTCGGCACACACTTGGCTATCTTCCTGCGTCAGCTCGCCTGCCGGCG
>JAFVCX010000037.1 GCA_017478855.1 Muribaculaceae bacterium
GATGTTGGCCATGTGGAGAAAAATTTGTAAATTAGCGGCCTTAAACAAAAAAATCGACACGACTATGAAAAAATCTTATGTATTTTTGGCAAAGGGCTTTGAGGAAATCGAGGCTCTGACCGTGGTTGACGTGATGCGCCGCGCGGGGATGCCCGTGGAGATGATTGGGCCGCTGGTGCGCGACTGCGTGCGCGGTGCGCATGGCGTGGAGGTAATGGCCGATGACCATGTTTCGAATGTGGACCTTGACGATGCCGAGTGGCTGATATGCCCGGGCGGCATGCCGGGAGCCACCAATTTGGCCGACAGCTTTGTGCTGACCGACATGCTGGTGGAGCACGCCGGGCGAGGCGGGCTGGTGGCAGCCATCTGCGCGTCGCCGGCAGTGGTTCTGGCCCCGATTGGGGTGCTGAACGGGCGCAAGGCCGTGTGCTATCCGGGCATGGAGGTGGACGGCTATGGCGTGCAGTGGCAGCCCCATGAGAGCGTGGTGACGGACGGTAACATCGTGACTGGACGGGGTCCGGCAAGCGCAGCCGAGTTTACGCTGGCCCTCGTGCGCAAGTCGCTGGGCGAAGCCGCCGCAGCCGAGGTGGCCGCCGGCATGCTGCTGAACATGTGAGGACGCAAATAATTTTCACCGTGGGGCACGGGGCTGCCGTGGAGCCGCCCGCCGCCCGACAATAAACGAATTCTTAAAAAAACCGATTAGAAATGAAATTGCTTGAAGGAAAAGTAGCACTCATCACGGGTGCGGCCCGCGGCATTGGCAAGGCCATCGCGCTGAAGTTTGCCGCCGAGGGTGCCGACATCGCATTCACCGACCTTGTGATTGACGAGAACGGCCAAGAAACAGAACGTGAAATCGCCGCATTGGGCGTGAAAGCCAAAGGATATGCCAGCAATGCCGCCAACTTTGCCGAAACAGAGGAAGTGGTGGCCAAGGTCAAAGAGGACTTTGGGCACATCGACATTCTGGTGAACAACGCCGGCATCACCAAAGACGGCATCATGTTGCGCATGAGCGAGGCCCAGTGGGATGCCGTGATTGCCGTGAACCTGAAATCGGCCTTCAACTTCATCCACGCCCTGCTGCCCATCATGATGCGTCAGCGCGGCGGCTCTATCATCAACATGGCCAGCGTGGTGGGCGTGCACGGCAATGCAGGCCAAGCCAACTACGCAGCCTCGAAGGCCGGCCTGATTGCGCTGGCCAAGAGTGTGGCGCAGGAGATGGGCAGCCGCGGCATCCGCGCCAACGCCATCGCTCCGGGCTTTATCGACACTGCCATGACGCAGGCGTTGCCCGAAGAGGTGCGCAAGGAGTGGGCCAAGAAGATTCCGCTGCGCCGTGGCGGCACGGTGGACGACATTGCTAACGTGGCAACGTTCCTCGCAAGCGACATGTCGGCCTATGTGACCGGCCAAGTGATTCAAGTGGACGGCGGCATGAACATGTGACGGGCGGCCGACCGCAAAATACGGCGGGGGCGCATCTGCGAGCTTGATGCTCAGATGCGTCCCCGCTTTTTGTGTTTTCGCTAACGATGAGGGGTGCGGTCAGTCGCACCACGAAATGGCGAGGCAGACTATGGCGAAGGCCAAGATGCACAGCACTACCACGAGGTGCACCTTGCGGCTGGTGGCGTTGCCCTCCACGTCGCCTTCGGGATGATGGTGGGCGCTGCGGCTGTGCGACACCACAGCCATCGCAAGCATGGCAGCCACCACCATGCCAATGAGGATCCAGAGCAAGTGAGTAGTCATGACATTTCTGTTTTTATGCGTTTGTCGGTTATTCGCCCTCGGTCACCTCGCACTGGCACATCTCGTCATATTCGGCCCATTGGGGATCTTCCTCGGCATAGAACGAGAGGGGCAGCAGCTCAAAGGGGCTGAGGATGGCGTTGAGTTTCTTTTGAAAAATGTGGAGGCTGCGCGTGTAGAAGACGTAGTTGCGCTCGCCGTCGCCGGTGTAGATGCCCGTGAGAATAGCCACGGGGTCGCGCGAGAAGTCGGCCTTGAAGGCCTCGGTGACTTGCTCCATGAGGCGGCTGGTGTGCAGCTGTGGCAGGCCGGCGGCATCGGGCTCGTAGGGCCACGTGACCTCGATGCGATACACATAGAAGCCCAAGTCGCGTGCCGGCTGCAAACCGCGGCGGCCGGTGACCATAATCAGGCGGTGGTTAGAACTTTCGGTGGGAGCTGTCCACCAGTCGTCGGTGAGTTTCAATTTGGCCATAACGAGTGTGGTTATTGAATTTGCCCTCTAAGTTAGCGAGAAATGTTCACATGCGCACCCTAACGGGCCCAGAAAGTGCATTTTTGACGCAAAATTTTGCCAATAAGGGATTTTTGCCTACTTTTGCAGTCACATTTTTGCGCGACCCGCGATGGGTGGACGCAAAAACGCGAAGCAAAGCACCCCACCGTGACGGTGCTTTGAGCCGAAAATCGGCAAGATCCTTGCCTCTATGAGCAGGGTTCTGAGTACGAACCAAAAATTGAATTGAATGACTAAATCACAAATCACGCTTGTGACGTTGGCGATTTTGCTCCTATTCACCTCGGCCTACTACAACACACCCGCCGATGGGCGTGTGGGTTATCAAGCACCGGAATTGCTGCTGGGCAACGAGGACGACGACATTCATTTGAACGCATGGCGCGGGCAGTATGTGCTGGTGACGTTTTGGGCATCGGCGCAGCCGGAGTCGCGCATTGCCAATATGCGCTATGACCGCGCAGCCAGCCAGCTGGCGGTGAAGCACTTGTCGGTCAATCTGGATGAGAGTGAGCGTTTGTGGAAGCAACTTGTGGCCGTGGATGGCCTTGCTTCCGGCGGGCAACGTCACTGCGAACTGAGCCACCACAGCGCGCTGAGGCGCGTTTGGCGGCAAAACGGCACTTTTTGCAGTTTTCTGATTGCCCCCGACGGCAAAATCGTGAGCAAGAACCCGTCGCTGCGCGACCTGCGGCAACTCTAAGCGGCCTCACGAGGCCTAAACGCAAAGCGGGGATGCCAACTCACATGCTGGGCATCCCCGTTTTTATTCGGAACTTTAGCACCTTGGAAATTTGTATTGGCAATCCAACAAATGTCCAATGACGTAATTCTGTGAATCAAGTCTTCGCACGTTGTCTATGACAGCGTGTGTCAGCAACTTGCATCATCGTCGGGGTACCTGGATTCGAACCAGGGACTTCCTGCTCCCAAAGCAGGCGCGCTAACCGGACTGCGCTACACCCCGAATGCTTTCCTTTTGCAAAAAGCGGTGCAAAGGTAAGCGATTTTTTTGAGTTGCCAATCTTTTATTTCAAAAAAATGATTTTTTTGGCGTTTTTGGGCGCGATTACGACGAAAATGTGCTAACTTTGCACGTTTTAACGAGTTCAAACCTAAAAATCGACATACAAAGCAATGTATAGAACCAAGACATGTGGAGAGCTTCGGCTGGCTCAGGCCGGCGAGCAGGTGACTTTGGCCGGATGGGTGCAGCGCACTCGCAAGATGGGCGGCATGACCTTTGTGGACTTGCGCGACCGCTATGGTATTACGCAGATTGTGTTTAACAACGAAGTGGACGCGCCGCTGTGCGAGGCGGCCAACCGCTTGGGGCGCGAATATGTGGTGCAAGTCACCGGCACGGTGGCCGAGCGTTCAAGCAAAAATCCCAATATGCCCACGGGCGACATCGAAATCATCGCCAGCCGGCTTACGGTGCTAAGTACCAGCGCGACCCCGCCATTCACCATCGAGGACAATACCGATGGCGGCGATGACCTGCGCATGAAATATCGATATCTGGACCTGCGCCGCAATGCCGTGCGCCGCAACTTGGAGCTGCGCCACCGCATGACGATTTTGATTCGCAATTTCCTTGACTCCCGCGACTTCATCGAGGTGGAAACTCCTATTCTGATTGGGTCCACACCCGAGGGCGCACGCGACTTCGTGGTACCCTCACGCATGAATCCGGGTCAATTTTATGCCTTGCCGCAAAGCCCGCAAACGCTCAAGCAGTTGCTCATGGTGGCCGGTTTTGACCGCTACTTCCAAATTGCCAAGTGTTTCCGCGACGAGGACTTGCGAGCCGACCGCCAGCCCGAATTCACGCAGATTGACTGCGAAATGAGTTATGTGCATCAAGAAGACGTGCTGGAGATTTTTGAAGACATGGCACGCCACCTCTTCAAAGAGGTGCGCGGCGTGGAGCTGCCGGCCAAACTCACCCAAATGACTTGGCACGAGGCCATGCGCCTCTATGGCAGCGACAAGCCTGACCTGCGCTTCGGGATGGAGTTTGTGGAGCTCATCGACGTGCTCCGTGGCACCGGCACTTTCACCGTGTTTGACACGGCCGAATATATAGGAGGCATCTGCGCCAAAGGCTGTGCCAGCTACACACGCAAGCAGATTGATGCCCTCACCGACTTTGTGAAACGCCCGCAGGTGGGAGCCAAAGGACTCGTCTATGCCCGCGTGCAGGAGGACGGCAACGTGAAGTCGAGCATTGATAAGTTCTACACACAGGAAGTGTTGCAGAACGTGAAGAAAGTCATGGGTGCCGAGCCCGGCGACCTGATGCTGATTCTATCGGGCGACAACGCGATGAAAACCCGCAAGCAGCTGTGTGAGCTGCGCCTCGAAATGGGCGAGCAACTGGGCTTGCGCGACAAAAACCGCTTTAAATGCCTGTGGATTGTGGACTTCCCACTCTTTGAGTGGAGCGACGAGGAACAACGCCTCATGGCTACTCACCACCCCTTCACGATGCCCAACCCCGACGACATTCCCCTGCTCGACGAGCATCCTGAGCGCGTGCGTGCTATGGCCTATGATTTCGTGTGCAACGGCTTCGAAGTGGGCGGCGGCAGCCTGCGTATCCACGATGGCGAGTTGCAGGCCAAAATGTTTGAGATTCTGGGCTTCACCCCCGAGAAAGCCATGGCGCAATTCGGCTTCCTGATCAACGCCTTCAAATATGGGGCGCCTCCTCACGCCGGCCTCGCCGTTGGCCTCGACCGTTTTGTGAGCATCATGGCCGGGCTTGACAGCATTCGCGACTGCATCGCCTTCCCCAAGAACAACAGTGGCCGCGACGTGATGCTGGAGGCTCCCAGCGAGATTGCGCAAGAGCAACTCGATGAGCTGAACCTCATTTTGAAGAAAAACTAAATCTATTGCTTATTCTCCCCCCTATATATGGCAACGTTTCCCATCACAGTTCACACCATAGCACGCGCCATCGAGGAAAACGCTCCCCTGCGCTACCAAGAGGGCTATGACAACGCCGGCATGCAAGTGGGCAACCGGCAGGCCGAGGTGCGAGGGGTGTTGCTATGCACCGACGTAACCCCTGCCGTGGTGCAAGAAGCCGTGGAGCGCGGCCGCAACCTCATCGTGTCGCACCACCCGCTCATTTTTCACGGGTTGAAAAAAATTGCGCGGCGCGACTATGTGGAGTGCATTGTAGAGCAAGCCATCAAGCACGACATCAACATTTACAGTGCCCACACCAATATGGACAACACGCCGGGTGGGGTGTCGTGGCACATGGCCCGCAAGTTAGAACTGGAGTTTGAAGATTTGCAGGTGCTGGAAGGCCGGCGCGACGACGCGATAGCCCCACTGGGCGGCGACATTCCTGTGCTGTATGGCTCCGGCGTGATTGGCAGCATCGCGCCCATGCCCATGCTGGACTTCTTGCGGCTGGTGAAAACCAAATTCCGTGCCAGCGTGGTGCGCTACGGCGGCAGCCTGCGAGGCGAGGTGAGCCGCGTGGCTTTGTGTGGCGGAGCGGGAGCTTTCCTCATCGACGAGGCCATCGCGCAAGGCGCCGACGTGCTCATCACCGGCGATGTGAAGTATCACGAATTCATGAAGAGCATGAACGGCATTGTGGTGGCCGATATCGGCCACTATGAGAGTGAGCAATTTACAAAAGAAATATTTTTTGAGATTATTCAAGGAATTAATCCTACCTTTGCGGTGGATTTCGCACGCAAAGAGGAGAATCAGATTAACTACCTATTATAACATCTATGGCTAAAAAAGAACAAGAACTGACAGTAGAAGAACGACTTAAAGCGCTCTATCAGTTGCAAAAAATCCTGTCGGAAGTGGACCGCATCAAAACTTTGCGCGGCGACCTTCCTCTTGAGGTGCAAGACTTGGAGGACACGATTCAGGGCCTCCAAACCCGCTTGGGCAACTTCAACGAGCAGATTGCAGCTCTCAAAGAGGACATCACCCGTCAGGAGGCAGCCCGCAACGAGGCCATTGCACTCATCGACAAATATACGAAAGATCAAGACAATGTGCGCAACAACCGCGAATATGATTATCTGACCAAAGAGATTGAGTATCAGCACCTCAACATCGAATTGGCCGAAAAGAAAATCAACGAGGCCGCACGCAAAATCGAGTTTATAGGCACCGAGATTGAAGGAGCCAAAGAGCAACTGCTCGACCATGAGCATGTGCTCGAAGAGAAAAAGAGCGAGCTGAACGAAATCGTGTCGGAAACGAAGCAGAGCGAGGAGAAACTGCGCGAGCAGGCCAAGCGCATCGAGAACAAGATTGACGACCGCTTGCTCACCGCCTTCAAGCGAATTCGCAAGAACGCGCGCAACGGTTTGGGCGTGGTGTATGTGCAGCGCAATGCCTGCGGCGGCTGTTTCAATCGCATTCCGCCCCAACGACAGATGGAAATCAAGATGCGCAAGAAAATCATCGTGTGTGAGTATTGCGGACGCATCCTTGTGGATCCGGCACTGGCAGGCGTGAGCGATGCCGACGCAAAGAACTCATAACACGCACCGCTTGCAAAGGCTCCCTCTTTCCTAAGATTCGCACAACCCTATAAGCTCATGAACGGCATCGGCAAACTCTACTTCCGATACGGCACCATGGGGTCGGCCAAGACGGCACTGCTGCTCACCCAAGCCTATAACTTTGAGGAGCGCGGCATGCAATACTTGTGCATGAAACCCATCATCGACGACCGTGAGAAAGAAAACGTGATTCGCTCGCGCATTGGCATTGAACGCCGATGCGAGTGGATTTATCGCGACACCGACATCTACGAGATGGTGAAGCGCCTTTATGAGGAAACGCTTCAAGTGAAGGACTGGATTCTCATTGACGAAGCCCAGTTCCTCTCGCGCCAGCAAGTTGACCAGTTGGCGCGTGTGGTCGATGACTTTGGCACGCACGTGGTGTGCTATGGGTTGCGCACCGACTTTCAGTCGAAATCCTTCGAGGGGAGCCAGCGTCTTTTTGAACTGGCCGACAGCATCGATGAAATCAAGAGCACCTGTTCCTGCGGCCGCAAGACCATCATCAATGCCCGCATCGACAGCGAGGGAAACATCGTGACCGACGGCAACCAAGTGGAGATAGGTGGCGACGACAAATATGTGGCCCTGTGCCGCCGCTGCTGGCGCAACCGCCGCATCGAGAGCGCCAAACGCAATGCCATCAACTTCGACAAAGATTAGTCTGCCGGCACGCATCCTTGATGCACAGGCATAAACACACGCAGGGCAGCAAGTGACATCACTTGCTGCCCTGCGCGGTTTTTTATGTGGCCTTTTTTTGCCACAACGACGACGCAAGCGGTCCTTCTTACTTATAACGGTCGCTCAGGTTGTAGATGGCCGTGAAGATGGCGCGGTCGGCATCGGTGAGGGTGATGCCTCGGCGAGCCATCACGCGCTCGGCAATGGCAAAAAACACATCGAGCGGCACATTCTTGAAGCCGGCATTGCTGCTGCCCTCCTGAAATGAGGCCACAAAGTTGCGCGGAAAGCCCGCTCCATGCACATTCACACCCACGCCCAGCACGGTGGCGGTGTTGATCATGCAATTCACTCCCGTCTTGCTGTGGTCACCCATGATGAGGCCGCAAAACTGCAGACCAGTGCGCACAAAACGCTGGGCGGCATAGTTCCAGAGCTTAATTTCGCTATAATCATTCTTCAGGTTGCTGGCCGTGGTGCCGCCACCGAGGTTGCACCACTCCCCTATCACGGCATTGCCCAAGTAGCCATCGTGGCCCTTGTTGCTATAACCTATTATCACCGCGTTCGACACCTCGCCGCCCACCTTGCAGTAAGGGCCCAGCGTGGTGGCACCATAGATTTTGGCACCCATCTTCACCTTAGCATGGTGGCATGCGGCAAAGCCGCCGCGAATGCAGGCACCCTCCATCACCTCGGCCTCACGGCCAATGTAGATGGGGCCTGCATGAGTGTTGAGGAAAGCACCCTCAACCACCGCACCCTCTTCGATGAAGATGCGGGCGCGGTCGCCAATCACCACATTGGTGGACGAAAGCGGCTGCGAGGTGCGGCCTGCCGCAAGGCGGTCGAAGTCGGCTATCAGAGCCTGCGCGTTATTCTGAAAAATTTGGTAGGGCTGCTCTATGAGCATGGGTTTCTCTGCCGGAGCTACAATGCGGCTGAAGTGGCGGTTGTCGAAATCGGCCGCCGAGCCGCAAAAGGCAATGAGCGTGTTGCCCACCATGAGGGCCTCGCCTTGTTGCAACTCATTCACCTGCCGGGCCAGTGAGGGCGTGGGCACCACATGACCGGCCACCATCAGGTTGTGGGGTTGCGCCACGAGAGGGAATTTGGCCTTCAGATAGGGCACCGTGAGGTAGCTATAGGTGGCATCGCCCAACAGCGAGCGCCACTTCTCGTCGATGGTGGTGATGCCCACTCGCAGTAGGGCCACCGGCCGCGTGTAGGACAAGGGAAGCAAGTTGCGGCGCACCTCGGTATCGTCAAAGATGATGATGTTTCGTTTCATATCAGCAATGTTTGCGGTGGCAAAGATAATGTTTTTGCCCGAAAAGAGCGTTATTGCGCACCGGCCAATTTTAGCCGCCGCGTGTTGCGAGGGTGGGAATTAATGGCTAACTTTGCCGGCACCAACCGACGAACGATGGATTCACTGAAAGAAAAAACAGCCAACAGCCTGTCGTGGAGCCTGCTAAACAGCGGCTTGACGCAAGTGCTCAATCTAGTCATCGGCATTTTCTTGGCTCGCCTGCTCACTCCGGCCGAATATGGCATCGTGGGTGTGCTCACCATCTTCACCCTGCTGGCAGGCAACATTCAAACGTGCGGTTTTGCCCAAGCGTTGATTAATCTGAAAAATCCCACGCGCAACGATTACAACTCGGTGTTTTGGTTCAATGTCATCACCAGTTTCATCCTCTATGCCATCCTGTTTGCCGCCGCCCCGCTCATTGCTCGCTACTTTCACGAGCCGCGTCTGGTGGCGGTGTCGCGCGTAACGTTTTTGGTGTTTCTCATCTCATCGTTCAGCATTGCCCACATTGGCTACATGAATAAGCGGCTCATGAACAAAGAAACCGCCATCATCAGCCTCACCGCCCTCTCGGTATCGGGCATTGTGGGTGTGACTCTGGCCCTGAACGGGTGGTCTTATTGGAGTTTGGCATGGCAGCAAGTCACCTATGTGACCGTGCTCACGCTGGGCCGTTACTACTATACGCCGTGGATGTTCTCGTTTCGCATCGACTTCGGTCCCGTGAAGCGCATGTTCGGCTTCAGCGTGAAGATTTTGCTCACCAACATGCTGAACACCCTGAGCACGCAGGTGCTCACCTTTATTTTCGGGCGCATGTTCCCCATGAGAGACGTGGGCAACTATTCGCAGGCCAACAAATGGAACCTGATGGCCAACGCGCTCGTCTATGCCACCGTGGATCAAGTGGCCCAACCCGTGCTGGTGACGGCCGGCGATGAGCGAGAGCGCCGCAAGCGCGTGTTCCGCAAGTTGCTGCGTTTCGCTTCATTCGTGTCGTTTCCCGCCATGCTGGGCTTGTCGCTCGTGTCGCGCGAATTGATTTTGGTGACCATCGGCAACGAGTGGCTCGAAGCCATTCCTTTGCTTCAAGTGCTGTGTGTGGGTGGAGCATTCATACCCATGCACCATGCTTATCAGCATTTGAGCATCAGCTGCGGGCGTTCTGACATCTACCTGTGGGCCAATGCGAGTCAAATCGTGCTCATGATTGCCTCGGTGCTGGTGGTGAGCCACTTGGGCATTTATGTGATGGTGATGAGTTTCACCATTTTCACCATCTTGTGGACGTTGGTGTGGCATTTCATCACGCGCTACTTGCTGGGAATGAAACTGCGTGAAACCGCACGCGACATTCTACCCTATTTTGCCGTGGCCGCTGTGGTGATGGTCATCACCGGCCTCGTCACCCGCAGTGTGCCTCATCTCGCCGCGCTGCTGGCCGTGCGAGTGGTCTTGGGAGCCGCGCTCTATGGCTTGTGCATGTGGTTGCTGCACGATGAGATGATGCAAGAATGCGTGCACTACGTTGCGCAGCGTCTGCCAAGCAACCACACCAAGCAATAATCTTTTAGGGAAAAATGAAACTCGCCTTCAGCTCGTCATCACCAGCCGAAGGCGTGCTGCTCATCGAGCCATAGTCCTTGCGCCTTGAGCACAGCCTCAATCAGGTGGCGAGCCACCCCATAGCCACCTTTGCAGGGCGTGATGTGCCGGGCCACAGCGGCACACTCGGGCGCGGCATCGGCCGGAGCCACAGGCAGACCCACATGCCGCATGACTTGCAAGTCGGGGATATCATCGCCCACATAGGCCACCTGCTCGGGGCGCAGGTTGTGTTTTGCCATCCATTGCTCCAGCACAGGAAGTTTCATGGAGGCTCCCATATAAATATCGGTGATGCCCAGCCCACCAAACCGCACCTCGATGGCGTGGGTGGCGGCTCCGGTGAGGATGGCCAGCCGC
Source organism: Muribaculaceae bacterium (assembly GCA_017478855.1). Lineage (GTDB taxonomy): Bacteria > Bacteroidota > Bacteroidia > Bacteroidales > Muribaculaceae > Sodaliphilus. The sequence goes on from JAFVCX010000037.1 coordinate 10,805, forward strand.
AAGCCGTGCTTCACGGCCAGCTGCAACGCATAGCCGTCTTTAATGTTGACCATGCGCATGGGTTCGCCACTGGGATGCAAAGGGATGGTGGAGGGCGAGAGAACTCCATCCACATCAAAAACGATGCCTTTAATGAGCGTCAAATCGTAATTAATCATGCCGGCAAACAAATAGAGATGCAAAATTACAAAGTTTTGTTTGTTCATGCAATAATTTGTAACTTTGCCTCCCTAAATCACGCACTGTAATGATGAAACTAAAATATGTCTTCATTCTCGCCATCCTGTCGCTGGCCCAATCTCTGATGGCACAAGACTATCACGCGCGGCACGACTCGCTGTGGGTCTACAACTCGTGGCAGTCGCTCATGGAGCAGTGGCCCGACACGCTCATCATCAACCCCGAAATTACGGCCTACACGCCCTACGACATTGAGTTTGACACCGGCCGCAAGAGCATCAACAAGATGCTGCAGAGCCAAACGTTAGCCGTTTCGCTGGGCGACTCCATTTGGCTCATCAACAGCGACTATCTGAACAGGAACTTCAAGGGCGAGGCCAAGAAAATGGACGACTATGTGCCATTTTTCTTCAACTCAAAGGTGGCTTTTGTGAGATGCGTGCCATCGCACACCAGCTTGGGAATGGCTTTGCTCGGCTCACTGATTGGCGACCCCGACGCGTTGGCCGCTGACCCGTTTAACGACCCGGCCAACATCTACTGGATTGACTTCAACACGAAAAAAGTGGAGAAACTCACCCACAAACTGCTGAGCCGCCTTTTGAGCGACTGCGACTACCGCGACCTGCAAGTGCGCTTCGAGGCCATGAAAGACTACAAGGAACGCTCTGTGGTGAACTACTTCTTCAATGAGTTTATCGACCGCACCACCAGCGACCCCAACTATCCCGACATTCTCCACTACTACGCTCCAGCCATTAGGTAGCCTCCCTCAGAAGAGCAGAACTTCGTCAGCAGCACTGAAGCCCAAACCAAATGTGGCTGAAGTCACGGCGAAGCAGGTCGCTGCGCTTGATGTAGAAGCCAATGGCACCCTCATCACCCAAACACAAGCCGCCAACGTGGGCGTTTAGTCCTCACGCACTTCCCAGCCCAAAGCCGAAGCACCCAGAATGGCGGCATCGGCCTCCTTCATTTCGCTGAAAATGATTTTCACCTTATCGCGCCACAAAGGCAGCACATTTTTCTCAAAACCGGCCTTGATGGGATTCATGATGAGATCGCCGCTCTTGGCCAAACCGCCGAAAATCACGAAGGCCTCCGGAGCCGAGAATGCCGTGAAATCGGCCAACGCCTCGCCCAGAATCTTGCCCGTGTAGTCGAAGATTTCTTTGGCCAGCTTATCGCCAGCCATGGCGGCATCAAACACGTCTTTGCTGGTGATGTCCTCGATGGGCATATCGCGCAGTTTCGACTCCTCGCCACGTATCTCAAGAAACTCGCTCGCCGTGCGAGCCACACCGGTGGCCGAGCAATAGGCCTCAAGACAGCCTGTGCGGCCACAGCCACACATGCGGCCATTGTTGCGTTTCATGATCACATGGCCCAATTCGCCGGCAAAACCGTCGTGGCCATACACCATTTGGCCGTTCACCACGATGCCGCTGCCCACACCGGTGCCCAGCGTGATCATGATGAAATCTTTCATGCCGCGAGCCGCGCCATAGGTCATCTCTCCAATAGCGGCGGCATTGGCGTCGTTGGTCACGATGCAAGGAATGCCGAACTTGCTGCTGATCTTGTCGGCCAAAGGTATGGGCGTGGGCCACGGCAAGTTCACGCCATCGGCAATCATGCCGGTATAATAGTTGGCATTAGGCGCACCTATGCCTATGCCATTGATTTTCCCCTCGGCATCAGCTGCCGCGATGATGCGGCTGATTTCGGTGTGCAGCTCATCCACATAGTCGTCAAAGTTGCTATGCTTTCCCGTTTTGATAGAATCGCTTGCGATCACATTGCCGCGAGCATCCACGATACCGAAAGCGGTGTTGGTGCCGCCCATGTCGATACCTATTACATAAGGTTTTGCCATAATATCGAATAGTTTATGTTATAATTAATGAAATTTCAACCTCACAAAGTTACAAATCTTTTGCCAATCACAACGCACACAGAACAGCTTTTTTAAGTTCAATTCATCCTTTGTCCGCTCAAGATGATGCGCGTAAGCACAGGGACATCGAGGGAAAAAGGAGAACATATTTTGGTGAAGCGTTATACTGAATGATGATTTTTGCCGTTATTATATTATTATGTATGGATTGACGCAGATGAACAAGATATTGCACGCCACCCTCGTGGTGCTGTGCCTGCTGGGCACGCTGGCAGCGAGCGCACAAGTGAAAATCACCGGTAAAATGTATGATGACGCGGGGCAACCCATTGAATTTGCCACGGTGCGCATTGTGGGCACCAGTGTGGGTGTGAACACCGACCATTTGGGCCTCTATGAGCTATCGGTGGCGCAGCGCGACACGATTGTGATAGAATTTTCATGCCTCGGTTATAGCACAGTGACGCGCAAGCTGGTGAAACCGGAGGGAACCATCACTCTGAGTCCCAAGCTGTATGAAAAAACGCATGAGCTGGCCGAAGTGCAAATCACCGAGTTCAAGAAGCAAACCAACACCATGCAGGGCATCGACGTGAGTGCCATGAACCGCACGCCCAGCGCCAGCGGCAATGTGGTGGAGGATGTCATCACTACCATGGCCGGCGTGAGTTCGAAAAACGAGATGTCGTCGCAATACATGGTGCGTGGTGGCAGCTATGACGAAAACAGCGTGTACATTAATGGCATAGAGGTATATAGGCCACAGCTCATCAGCTCGGGACAGCAAGAGGGTCTGAGCGTGATTAACCCCGATATGGTGGGGAACGTGAGCTTCTCGACGGGCGGTTTCAATGCCGAATACTCCGACAAAATGTCGAGTGTACTCGATATCACCTATCGCGAGCCGCAATCGTTTGAAGGCGCATTCTCGGCCAGCCTGCAGGGCGGCAGCCTCATGCTGGGTCAGAGCAGCAGCCGTTTTTCGCAAATGCATGGCGTGCGCTACAAGCGCAACTCTTCCATGCTGGGGTCGCTCGACTCCAAAGGCGAATATGACCCGCAGTATCTCGATTATCAAACGCACCTTGTGCTCAAAGCGAGCAGCAAGCTGAAGTTGTCATTTTTGGGCAACTTATCCTTTAATAACTACCGATTCACGCCGGTGAACCGCGAAACAAGTTTCGGCACATCCACGCTGGCCAAGTCGTTCACGGTGTATTTCGACGGGCATGAGAAAGACAAGTTCCAAACCGTGTTTGGCTCTCTCTCGGCACAGTACAAGCCCTCGCGCGGCACCGAGTTCACCTTGCAGGCATCGGGCTATCAAACCAACGAGCTGGTGGCCTATGACATTCATGGCGAGTATTGGCTGGACGAGGCCGGCACGGGTGGCGACAATGGTGTGGGCGGTGAGCTGGGCGTAGGCAAATATCACGAGCATGCCCGCAACAGACTGAAGCTGAACGTGTATGACGTAACCCTCAAGGGAAATACCGGCATCAACCACCACAACTTGGGGTATGGCCTGACCTTGCGCCGCGAGGACATCTATGACCGCTCGGTGGAGTGGCAATGGCGCGACTCGGCAGGCTACTCGCTGCCGCACATTGCCCATGAAGTGAATGTGATTTACAACATGACGTCGAGCCACGACTTGAACACGACACGATTTGCCGCATGGCTGCAAGACACCTACAAGGTGGCGAGCAGTGCCGGCATGTGGTCGGTGAACGGAGGTGTGCGCGTGAGCCACTGGGACTTCAATAAAGAAACCATTATCTCACCAAGATTCAGCATTGGTTTTGTGCCCGAGCGCAACCGGCATTTTGCCGTGCGGCTGGCCGGAGGGCTTTACTATCAAGCTCCTTTCTATAAGGAGTATCGCATGGAGCGCACCGACTCGGCAGGCAACGCCTACATTGATTTGAACCGCGACATCAAGAGCCAACGCAGCGTGCACATGATTGTGGGCGGCGACTACACCTTCCGAACCATGAACCGTCCTTTTAAGCTCACGGCCGAGGTATATTACAAGAACTTGTTGGACCTCATTCCTTATGAGGTGGATAACCTGAAGGTGGTGTACTCGGGCAAAAACGAGTCGAAGGGCTACATTGCCGGGGTGGACATGAAACTGTTTGGGCAATTTGTGGAAGGGACCGACTCGTGGATTAGTTTCTCCTTGATGAAGATGCAAGAGGAGCTGAACGGCGTGAACGTGCCCCGCCCCACCGACCAGCGTTATAGCGTGGCACTTTTCTTCACCGATTATTTCCCTAATATCCCTCGCCTGAAATTCAGTCTGAAAGGTGTTTTGAGCGATGGTCTGCCCACTACATCACCCCATTCTTCGCGCGACGTGGCCTACTTTCGCCAACCGGCTTATAAGCGTGCCGATGTGGGGCTGAGCTATATGCTCGTGGGGCCAGAACATCGTCCCACCGATGGTTTCCTGAGGCATTTTAAGAGCATTTGGCTGGGGGTGGATGTGTTTAACATCTTCGACATTTCCAACGTGAGCAGCTACTATTGGGTGACCGACGTGAACAACATTCAGTATGCAGTGCCCAACTACCTCACCCGCCGCCAAGTGAACGCGCGTGTGCAGCTCACCTTCTAATCAGCGGCATTGAGCCGGGAGTTAATAGAACCGATGTAGTCAAGCAGTTCTTCTCGCCCACGCCCGTCTTCGCTCGATGTGAGGAAGATGGGAGGCAATTCTTCCCATGATTTGAGCAGCTCGGCCTTGTAGGCACTCACGGCAGCCTGCGCTGCCTGCCTGCCCAGCTTGTCGAGTTTTGTGAACACGATGGCAAACGGCACGCCGCTCTCGCCAAGCCATTGCATGAAGTCGAGGTCGATTTGTTGCGGCTTGAGGCGCGAGTCGAGCAAGACAAAGAGATTCACCATCTGTTCGCGAGCCATGATATAGCCACGAATGATGCGCTCCAGCTGCTGCCGCTGATCCTTGCCGCGACGCGCGAAGCCGTAGCCGGGCAAATCCACGATATACCAAGCATCGTTGATGATGAAATGGTTGATGAGCAAAGTTTTACCGGGTGTCTGCGAGGTCTTTGCCAGCCCTTTGCGCTGGGTGAGCATATTGATGAGCGACGATTTGCCCACGTTGCTGCGTCCGATAAAGGCGTATTCGGGCAACTGTGTGTTGGGGCACTTGGCCACATCGCTGTTGCTCACTTGAAACTCTGCACTGCGAATTTTCATTGTCTTTCCTGATTTTTGCCTGCAAAATTAGCAAATTCTCCGAGATAACCAATTATCGCCGCCCCATTCGCCCCGCCAAAAAGTAGCGTTTTATCAAAAAAAAAAGCGCGTTCAAAACATCTAATTGTCAATTAATTTGTATCTTTGCAGTCGCGTTTGGCGGGAACGAATCCGCAAAACCGTTTTAATTAACTGATTTATTAACTTTTATAATGAGCGAAGAATTAAAAAATTCTCCAATCGTCGACTTTGATTGGGATGCCTATGAAAAAGGCGAGACTCAAAGAGACAAATCTTACGAAGAATTGGAAAAAACCTACGACAAATCCTTGGGTTCTTTCAAAGACAAGGACGTGACCGAAGGTACCGTCATCTCCATCAACAAGCGCGAGGTGGTGGTTAACATCGGTGCGAAGTCGGACGGCATCATTCCCTTTAACGAATTCCGTTACAACCCCGACCTCAAGGTGGGCGACACTGTGGAAGTGTTTGTTGAAAACCAAGAGGACAAAAAGGGTCAACTCATCCTGTCGCACCGCAAGGCACGCGCAGCCAAGAGTTGGGATCGCGTTAATGAGGCGCTTGAGAACGATGAGATCATCAAAGGTTTCATCAAATGCCGCACCAAAGGTGGCATGATCGTTGACGTGTTTGGCATCGAGGCATTCTTGCCCGGCAGCCAAATCGATGTGCGCCCCATTCGCGACTACGATGTGTTTGTGGGCAAGACCATGGAGTTCAAGGTGGTGAAAATCAACCAAGAGTTCCGCAACGTGGTTGTTTCGCACAAGGCACTTATCGAGGCCGAACTCGAACAACAGAAGAAAGAAATCATTGCCAAGCTTGAGAAGGGTCAGGTGCTCGAAGGCACTGTGAAGAACATCACCAGCTACGGTGTGTTTATTGACCTCGGCGGCGTGGACGGCCTGATTCACATCACCGACCTCTCTTGGGGCCGCGTGAGCAATCCCGCCGACATAGTTGAGCCGGACCAGAAGCTCAATGTGGTGATTCTCGACTTTGACAACGAGAAGAAGCGCATTGCCCTCGGCTTGAAGCAACTGCAACCGCATCCTTGGGACAAGCTCGATCCCGATTTGAAGGTGGGCGACAAGGTTACGGGCCGCGTGGTTGTGATGTACGACTACGGCGCATTTGTTGAGATTGCTCCGGGCGTTGAAGGTCTGATTCATGTGAGCGAAATGTCGTGGTCGCAGCACCTGCGCTCGGCACAAGACTTCATGAAGGTGGGCGACACCGTGGAAGCTCAAATCTTGGCACTCGACCGCGAAGAGCGCAAGATGTCGCTTGGCATCAAGCAGCTCAAAGAGGATCCGTGGGAGAACATCGAGGTGAAATATCCCGTTGGCTCGCAGCACACCGCCAAGGTTCGCAACTTCACCAACTTCGGTGTGTTTGTGGAACTCGAAGAGGGCGTGGATGGCCTGATTCACATCAGCGACCTGTCGTGGACCAAGAAGGTGAAACATCCCAGCGAGTTCACCCAGATTGGCGCAAGCATCGACGTGAAAGTGCTTGAAATCGACAAAGAGAACCGTCGCCTCAGCCTCGGCCACAAGCAGCTTGAGCAAAATCCGTGGGACGTGTTTGAAACCATCTACACTACCGGCAGCGTGCACGAAGGTGTGATCACCGAAATGCTCGACAAGGGTGCTGTGATCAACCTGCAGCCCTACGGAGTGGAAGGTTTTGCAACTCCCAAGCACCTCATCAAAGAGGACGGCAGCCAAGCACAGAAGGACGAGAAGCTCCCCTTCAAGGTGATTGAATTTAACAAGGACGCAAAACGCATTATCCTTTCGCACAGCCGCATCTTCGAAGATGAGCAGAAGGGTGAGGCTCGCCGCGCTCGCAAGGCTCAGGGCAGCAACAAGCCCCAAGCCGAAGAGGCCGCTCCCGCAACCACGGTCGAAAAGACCACGCTGGGCGACATCAGCGCACTCGCTGCCCTTAAGGAGCAAATGGAAAAAGGCGAATAATCTCAGCCTGATTTCCAATAACGTCAAGGCGACATTCCACACACAAGTGGCAATGTCGCCTTTTTTCGCACGGCAGCCAAAAATCAGGGCACAAATTTTGCCATAATAAAAGAAAGCACTAATTTTGCAACATCATTATGAAAACGTCGAGAAGCCACATATTGCTTGCAACGGCAGTGACACTGCTGGGTCTATTGGCAAGTTGCACCACATCTCACAGCGAGGGCGACAACGCCGGTGGGCAGGACAGCGACACCATCGCCGCTGAAAACGTGCAAATTCTTGATGACGGCCTGACCACTCTCAAAGGAGTGGCCGTGGACGGCTCGCGTCGCAACATCTACATCAAGGTGAATGAAGACACCATCGACTACGAGCTGCCGCCGGCAAGTGACTTCACATGGTCGGTGGGCGACTCGGTTTTAGTAGTGCTGCAAAAGACCGAGCATGGCGACAGCATCGCGCAGATGACCAACCTGACCATTGCGCAATGCAAATAGTGAGGCCGTCGCAGGCACAGAAACCAGTGCCGGAGCGTTTTTGTGATGTCACACACGCGGTAGTAGCTCAGTTGGTAGAGCATCAGCTTCCCAAGCTGAGGGTCGCGAGTTCGAGCCTCGTCTACCGCTCAAAATCAAAAATCGTTGACAATTAAGAAGTCAAACACTTAATTTCAACGATTTTTTTGTTTTATCCCGCCGATAAAGAAACACAGCACTCGCGTCCAAATTGGCGATGGTTTCAACTGAGTTGAATGTCAGCTTCGCCTCGGCATAGTCAAGCGAGTTTGCCTCTGCGCTCGACTCGCATGACATTTCCACACTATTGAAAAGTAACTCCATAATTCTGCGATTTTTCTCGCAAAATTATGGAGTATGGCGGTTTGTCTAAAAGACAAGATTTAACCAATGAATGTAATGCAAAATATAAAAAGTACAACAATGGCGATTATTGTAAAGGCAAGGGATATTGCCCTTTTTGCTGACTTTAATTTCATTGTAATCGAAATCAGCAAAATAACAATGTGTACCAACAAAGCTATTATGAGATAAAAGAGCCAGACAAGACTCGAACCTCCTTCGCCATTGTAAAAAAGATTGTAGAGTAACGTTATTGTGTAGAACAAAAACGCTGCACAATGTATTAGTGCCTTTTTTGTTCCGCAAACTTTCCCATAGAGTACTAATAGAGTGATACAGAAAAGGCACAACGCTATTATTATGATCAAATCTGAACCCATGCTGCAAAGGTACTGCTTTTTCCTCAAATTGAGGCACTTGTGGGCAGGGAAAGTTTACATTATAGGTACACTTCGAGTCCGTTTATCTTGAAAATACACACTATTCGAGTTAATCTGATTTGCCCTGAGTCGAGAAACTTGAAGCGTTGTGTGCCTTTATAAAAATCGTAGCGAAGCGGGACACAGTTGTTCCATTCTTGAATCTCGCCAGATTTCGTCCACAACTTGATGTCGATGGGGTCTCCGGCTTTCAACATTTTGCGGAGCGTTGTGATGTGAATTGCTCTCATAGTTAATGTTTTATTCTTTTAGAGGCAATCGAGGCAATTCCAAAGCGTTTAGTCGTGCGAAGCACGGGGCGCGGTGGCGTAGCCCTTGGAACTTGACTCAATGATTGTGCCATTGGTCGTGTTAGTTGTATGTTGGATTATACGTCTTTTGGAAGATGCGGTCGTGGTCAACGGAGAGGTGGTCCGTTGGCAAGAGCGGGCGGCGGTCGGAGTACTGATAAGTGAACTTCACCGTATTCAGTTCGCCGTCGCGATCGTGGATTTCACAGGTGAAATCGCTAATCAACACTATCGGCATATCGGTCGTGCGATAACTGCCATAGGTTTCCTCGCTGTAGTCGTCGCGCTTGGTGGCGAGCCTCACGTCGTGGGCATAGAACAGTTGTTCGAGCCAGTGAGCCATCTCCACAAGAAGTCGCCGCTATGCCGTCGGATCCCGACTTGGAGACAATCGCCACCCAATCGCCCGAACAGTACATCACCATGAGTTTCCTCGCCATCCTCCAGCGCAAGGAAAAGCGGATTGAAGAACTTGAAGCCGAAATCAAGCGGCTCAAAGAGGAATTGGCTGCGGTTTCCGAGAATAAATGACGACGATTATTTGCGTATGTCGTAAAAGGTTAGTAATTTTGCATTGACAAAAATTGTGGAAATCACAAAAACCGTCAAAGTAATAATATTTACTTATGGAATTTCAGCGCGATAAATATCTGAAACAGTTGATTAGCGGCAAGGATAATTCCTTGGTCAAGATAGTGACCGGGATTCGTCGTTGCGGCAAATCTTATCTATTGTTCAAACTGTTCAAACATCACTTGCTCAAATCGGGCGTTCCCGAGTCCAACATCATTTCGTTGGCACTTGACGATTGGGACAGCCAGGAGTTTTGTGACCCGAACCGCTTGATGCAATATATCAAAGAGCGGCTAAATGAAACCGAAGGGCGATGCTATATCCTCATTGACGAGGTGCAACTACTTGACCGTTTCGTTGAGGTGCTGCTTAGCCTGATGCACAACGACCGCTGCGACACTTATGTCACCGGTTCCAACTCACGTTTTCTTTCGAGCGACGTGGTTACCGAGTTTCGCGGTCGCGGCGACGAGATAAGGTTGCATCCGCTTTCATTCTCGGAGTACTATGCTGCATTCGGCGGTAATAAAACTGACCAAGTGCGCCAATACTCTATTTATGGCGGACTACCTCAAGTCGCCTTGCTCGATGATGTGGCGAAGAAAAGATTGTTCCTAAACAACCTTTTCCAATCAACCTACTTGCGTGATGTGATTGAGCGCAACAAGGTACTGAACGATGAGGGACTTGAAGAGTTAGTGAAGATTCTCGCATCTGCAATCGGGTCGCCCACCAATCCCACCAAGATAGCGAACACTTTCAAGAGCGTGAATAATCAATCGGTGAGCCACAACACCATATCGAGCTATATTTCGCACCTGCTTGATGCCTACATTATTCAAGAAGCGATGCGCTACGACGTGAAAGGCCGCAAGTACATCGGCACCAACTCCAAATATTACTTCAGTGACATCGGTATTCGCAACGCAATCTTGAACTTCCGTCAACAGGAGCCCACCCACATTATGGAAAATATTATCTATAATGAGTTGGTCGGGCGCGGCTACTCGGTAGATGTGGGCAATGTGGAGACTTGGTTCACCAACGGGCAGGGCAAGACCGCTCGCGCCACCCTTGAGGTGGACTTTGTGGTGAATAACGACGACGAGCGCATCTATGTGCAGTCGGCTTACAGTATGCCCACCCGTGAGAAGGTGCAGCAGGAGCAAAACTCGTTGCTACACATCAAGGACGGTTTCCGCAAGGTCATCATCACTGCCGACGACGTTGCCCCATGGACTACTGATGCCGGAGTGCGGATTATCAACTATTGGGACTTTCTCCTCGATGAGAAACTTCTTTTCAGCTAAATCCTCATTTTATTGAGATTTTTGCGCAACAGTTTCCTAAAAGATTACTACTAAGGTTCATTTGAAGGCGTAGCCGAAGCTGATGTAGGGATAAAACATGTGCCGGTAGATGCCTCGCCGGCCGCCAAAATCAAATGAAGGCGTGATGCCGATGCGGAAGTCAAATCCTTTTGCCGGTTGGTATCGGTAACCGATATCAAAGAACACAAAGTAGCCAAATGTTTTTCTCTCGCCATAACGCCACGACTCGGGATGTGAAGGCACCTCGTCAGAGTCTTCTTCCACTTTGTAGTAGCCGAGGCTTGTTCCCACGCCTAATTCAAGTTTGCTGTTTCGCTTGCCAAGGAGGTAGTTGATCTCGAGCGGGACGGCAACTCCTGTCGCGTCATCCCACAAAAAAGAGTAGGAGGAAGAGCAGAAACTCAACCCCACACGATAGCCCCAACCGTTATCACCTGTGAAACGGCTGTCGAAGTTCAGGCCGATGGTGCTTGAGGCACCGAAGCCCTCCAAATAAATGGTTTTTGTGGGCTTGGCCCATGTGGCGAAACGCTCCTGCGCGTTTTGCCGGACAGCAAGGCTGTCGCTCTGAGCCGACGCACAATGTGCTGTGGCCGCAAAGAGCGCAAAAAAGGATATCAATTTTCTCATCTCAAAAAAATGCTTTGTGTTATGGGTGTTATTCATCAATAGTACCATCCCAGCCTGCGGCGGCCGAGGTGTGTTCGTGCAGCACTTTCCATGTGCCGTTGACCTTTTCAAGATGGTTGGTTTGACGCATCATGAAGGCTGGGTTCACACTGCCGTCTTTCATCGTGGTTTCCCATTTCTGCACCGAGCAGACCAGTGCGGCGTTGCCGTTGATGCGAGTGCGCATGTCGAGGATAGTGACGTTGCAGCTTGCGAGGCTGCCGAAAGCGTCGTCAAATACTTTACTCGCTTTTTTAGCACCCACGCATGCATAGGGCGATGCGTCGAACCAAATGGTTTCGGCCGTCCAATCGCGTGTGCTTTGTTCGCCTGTGAATGATTGCGCAATGTTGCGGATAATGTTCTCAATGACTTGTTTTTCTTCCATAACGTGAATGTGTTGAAATTGTGAAACTCCTGCAAATGTACTCGAAATTTCTCAATGCGAGTGATAAACAATCAAAAAATCACCAAGAATAACTTGATGATTAAGTTTTGCATTGAATAAATTTGTCAGGCCATAACAATCTTCAATTACGCACATCAGATAAACGTTTATATTATCGGCACATTTCCAGTCCGTTTATCTCGAAGACACACACGATTCGAGCGAACTGGATTTAACAAAGGTTGCGGTTCGGTATTGTTCAAACAAGTTTGACTTTGCACTCGCCTTGCACTTTGTTTGGCATTGGGTTCGACTTGCAAAATTTTTCTCGCAAAATTATGGTGCAATGTCCGTTGGCGAAAATACAAAGAAAAGAGTGCCGGTTAAGACACTCATTGGCAAAAATGGATTTGCACCTTGCGGTGGCAATATCGTTTTGGTTACAGTTTCATCACGCGCTTCATCTCCAAGTTCTCGTAGCCCTCGGGGCAGTGAGTGGAAAGGTACACGGTGGGATGAGCGGTGATAAACTCGCGCACACGGTCGAGCGTCTCGCTGGCGGCTTTTAAGTCCTCGAACACGATGCTCAATTTGTTGGCTTTGAGTGCCGCATCGCAATAGGTGACATCGCCGTGGAACATATAGAACAGTTCGCCGTCTTCAAGGATTGCGATGCTGTTGCCTTTGGTGTGACCTTTGGCTTCAATCATGCGCAACCCGGGAGCGATAATCTCTGTTGCGGGGAAATTGTGATATGCTCCGTCTTTGTAGGTCACTCGCACGATGTTATCGCCGTCGAGCTTCATTGCGTCGGCATCTTCGGGCGAAATGTAGATTTTCGCGTTGGGGAAGTACTGCAACGCCGCCGTGGGGTCGGGGTGCTTGTGCGTGATGACTATTTTAGTCACTTGCTCCGGCTTGTAGCCAAGCGCGGTGAAAGCCGCCATGTAGTCGCTCACCTTGTCGCCCATGTAGAGCGGTGAGCCGAGTTTCTTGGGCGGCACGGGGGCATCGTTTTGAAAACCGGTGTCAATCAAAATCACCTCGTCGCCGGTGTCGATAAGGAAATTCTGCAAACTGCTGCGGTAAATGATTTGCTCGTCAAAGGCTTCTTTGCCCTCCTCGCCGCCAAAGGCGAAGGCTTGGGTCATAAAGCCGTGGTCGAACATACGGATTGCTTTAATCTTCATAGAGCGAAATCACTTGGCGGGTTCCCACTTGCAGCGGACGGGTGACACGATGGCACCCTCTTTCTTCAACTCGGCGAAAGCCTTGTCAACCACCTTGCGGTCGAGACCGGTCAGTTCCGCCACCTTACCTGCGTTCAAAGGCACACCTGCCTTGCGCATGGCTTCCAGTACTTGTTCTTTACTCTCCATTAGTTATGGTCATTAAAATGTTAATGTTTCAACCAGTTCCATAATCTTGTAGAACGTGGCAGTTGCATCGGCAAGCTGATACATCACAGCCTTCCCATTGTTCTCGCCCAGCATACCTTTTAGTGCCGGCATTTTCTCCACAAGCATATCCTTCAGCTCCTGACGTTTGTCTTCTACAAGTTTGCACTCAATGCGCAATGTCAGACCCTTGAAAGCGCAGATTTCTGCTTTGGGGTTCTCGGTCAACTGACGTGTAGCGTTAGTAGCATCCCAAGCCATGATGAATATCTTTCCCTCATGGAACAATGTGGAGCCATAAGGGCGTACGCGAGGTTGGTCGCCTTCAACGGTGGCAAGATAATAGGTCTTGGCATCGTCAAGGAAATCGTAAATCTTCTTTGCTGCGTCCATCGGTGTTTTGTTTAGATTTGAGTGAATAACCAGTTTTGCTTGCCAATCTTCTCGATAAGTTCGAGTGCGCCCTGCGACCAGTAGAGGTCTTCTTCCTCGTCGGCGAGGTAGGCCTTAAGGATGTCGTAGGTGGTGGGGTCGTCGCGCAGCTCGGCCATGCACTTGTAGAGCAGTTCCACGCCGGGCTGCTGGATGGCGAGGTCGGCCTTGATGTACTCCACGGGGTCGGCAACGAGGTCGCGGGCTTTTGCCCCCTCGAACTTCACCTCACCACCGAGGTCAAGGATGCGGTCGGCGAATTTCTCCACCCACTCCATTTCCTCGGTGAAATGGTTAACATACTTGTCGCCGAGCTTGCCGAAGCCCTGCGACTTGAACAGTTGTCCTTGCAGTTTGTGAACCAGCGCACCCTCGGTGAGGCCGGTGACGAAGAACTGCAGCGTTTCGATAGTTTTCTTTGCGTCCATTGTTATAATGATTTCGATTAATGAATTATCACGCTGCAAAATTACTGCCGTTTCCTCACGCGGCAAAAATCCAGACAAACCAATGATTATCCCAAACGAAACAATGAGAAAAAAATTGTAACTTTGCAGTCTCAAAACAATGATAGCAATATGTACAATCTTATAGAGGCATACGACATAATCGGTGCGGAGTTCGCGCATGAGATATGGGACAGTAGGATAGCACTTGCCTTTACCGACGGTGAACGCACTTTGCTCACCAACAACATGACCGATTCGCTCAAAGCCTACACGTTCACGCTGATAGTGCAGGGAGAACTGACGCTTGACAACGGGAGCGGCCCCATAAGGTTCACATCGAACGACATCTACAGTTACTACCCCGGCAGCAGGGTGCGTATTCTTGGCGTGAGTGCCGACTATCGCGGCATTTGCCTCATGGTGGACGAGCGCATGGCTCACGACACACAAGCGTTCCGCAATCTGATACGCGCCTCGATGATACCGTTGTCGCAGTTCGGCAATGCCAAAATGACGCTCGTCGACGATGATGCCGAGCGGTTGCGGTCGCTCATGGCGCTGATTAGTCTGTATATCGCCCGCCCATTGTCGTTGAAGAACGAGATTCTTGAAATGCTCTACTCTTGCTTTATCAACGACTTGATAAGTATTCAGGCGTTTGTCAAGGCTCGCAACGCCATTTCCAAGCAAGCCGAGGAAATCTTTGTGTCGTTCTACGCCTTGCTACAAAAGCACTACGTGGAACATCACGACATCGGTTTCTATGCCGATGCCTTGAATATTACTACCACTTACCTCTCGCGTGTCGTGAAAGGCATATCGAGCAAGACGGTGATTGGCTGTATTGACGAGATGCTTGCCATTGAAGCGACTTGGTTGCTGAAGTCAACGGCATTGACGGTGACGCAGATTGCCGACAGGTTGAATTTCTCCACCTCGGCGGCATTCGACAAGTTCTACAAGCGTATGCGCGGAGTCACCCCCTTGTCGGTAAGGTCACTATAAAAACATTTCATGTCCGTTAATGCTGAATATGCAGCAGATTCGGGCGAGCCTGATTTGACAAAGGTTTGCTTGATAGCTTGCACCGGCTTCGCCGACTTACAAGCGCAAACTTTGTCGAGCTAAAGGTTGCCCGGAGTTGAGGAGTTTGAAGCGTTGTGTGCCTTTGTAGAAATCGTAGCGAAGTGGGACACAGTTGTTCCACTCTTGGATTTGCACAATCTGCTTTCGCTCGGAAATGCACGAGCAGGCTTGGCATTTCGCTTGCTTAATCGCAGATTTCGATGACCGGGCGCTGGTTGTGGACGATGATACGGCGACCATAGGGAGAATGCACCACGTCGAAGATTTCGGTGTCGCCGGTGCGAAGAATGATCTACGCCTCATTGTCACTGCTGGTCGTGAGAGCGAGGTCAGGGAAAGATGATGAGAACATCAACTTGTCTATCGAGGTATTCAGAGTTACTGCCATATCTTAATGCGCCGTTGGCACGGATTAGTGATGAGCGATTAGAGATTAGTGACGCAAAGTTACTTTGAGGCTTTTTCTCGCCAAAAGACACAAAAAACGCACCCCATGAATGAGGTGCGCCTTCGCAGATTGTATTTGAATGAAGCAGGTTCTTTGTCAGTTGCCGCCGCCCATGCGAGCCTTTTGGGCTTCGCCGGCACTGCCGCCGCGCCACTTGCTGCCGGTGGCGTTGAACTTGTAGCGCACGGTGATTTCCACTTGGCGCGAGTCGCCGTTATACACTTGGAAGAATGAGCGTGTGCCGTAACGGATTTTGATATTCTCTTGCGCGTTGAGCAGATTGTGTCCTGCTACCTGCACGCTCAATCGGTCGCCGAGGAATGTCTTGGTGAGGCTCACGTAGGTGTACCACCCTGCGCGGGTGAGCGACATGTTCTCCTTGTCGCCCTTTGATGTGAACGACAGGTTGGCTTGTGCGGAAAGGGTGGGTGTAATCTTGAAGCCGTTGTTGAACTGCACCAAGTAAATGGGTCTGCTTGGACTGATGAACCCCACCGGTGACGGAATCTTAATCCAATCCTTGATGAAACCCAGCGTGAGCGAAAGCTGGTAGATGCCGAACTTTGGGCTGAACGAAACCATAGCGCGTATGGCATCGGCGTGGTCAACATTGGCGCGGGTGAGGAGCGTGGTCTCGGGGCTACCCTCGACGCTTTCGCCCACGTTGACAATCACGTCGCCTGTGCGCTTGTAGTCCAGCATCACGTTCACCCAACGCCACATTGCCATCAGCGACGCTTGGTTGATAACCGATGGTTTGAGCATGGGATTACCGCTCTGCCAAGTGAATCGGTTAGCATACGTCACCGCGCCGTTGAGCATGAAATAATAGGGCCGCTGGATTTTCATGGCATAGTTTGCCATGAGTTGCACCTTGCCCACGCGTGCCACCAATCCCACACTGGGGAAGATGTGATGATAGGTCTTGCTCTGGTCATCAATCTTTACGCCCTGATTGTAGTAGTTGCTGGTCACATTCTCGTTGCGCAACCCGAGGCGCAGTTGTCCGAAGGGCAGAGGGTGGGCGTATTCGGTGAACACTGTATAACTGCGCTCACGCTGCTCTGTCATAGATGTAGGCACAATTTGCTCGGGGTTGATGTAATCGTCGTTGCGGTTGGTGAGGTCATACTCCGCACCCGCTTGCAGGCTGCCTTTCCACAAGTTCCACGACAGCACCAGTTTCGATGCCCACAATTGGTTGCGCGCCACACTTCTGCTTGTGACTACGCGGCTCTCCTGCTCTTGACTCACCTCGTCGTTCCGCATGCTCTTGCGGTCTTTCCAAAACATATAGTCGGTGTTGAAATCAATGCCGGTTTTGCCTATTTTGCCGTTATAGTAGGCATTGAGGGTGTGGGGCATGTTGGACTTGGTGTCCTCGCTGATGGCGTTGTCAAGGTGGTCGTAGAACACACCGTCGGCGGTCACGTCGGCAGTAAATGAGCCTATTCCGTCGTGGCGAAACCAACCCTTGGTGTCGTAGCGGAAACCGATGGCGTGATTGTCGTTGAAAATATAGTTGGCACCCATCGAGGCGTAAAGCGAACGGCGGACATCGTTCTCGTTGCTTTTTTCCAGCATTTGCCACTTCCTGTCGGTGTTCACGTCGAGCGTGATGTCGCTGCTTGCCCAGTCGTGGTAGTCGTTGTACCACACGCTGCCGAACACGTCAAGTCCGCGGTGACGATAGTTCCAGTCAAAACCCAGGTCAAGGTCGTTGTTGCGGCTGCGGTAATAACTGGCGGTGGTGTTGAACGAGAACCCCTCGCCCTGCGGCCGTTTGGTCTTTATAAGAATCACACTCTCCACGTCGGCTTTGTACTTCGCACCGGGGTTGGTGATGAGTTCCACACTTTGGATGTTCTCGCTCTGGATTTGGTCGAGTTCGTTCTTGTCGCGCAATTGGCGACCGTTGACGTAGATGAGCGGTGTGCCCTTGCCGAAGACTTCGATGCCGTCGGCTTTCTTCTGCACACCCGGCAGGTTCTCCAGCACCTTGTTGGCAGTCCCCACCTTGCTCAACAACGTGCCGTCAACGTCGGTCTTAATACCCTCGGTGGTGAGTTTGTAGGTGGGACGTGTGGCGGTCACGGTCACCTCGCCGAGCAGGGTGCTCTCGGGCAGCAACTGTATTGTACCTAAGTCGCCAGTCGTAGGCAAATAGAGAGTCTGGTAGCCGAGGTATGACACCTTGATGATGGCGCAGTCGTGATGGCATTCTACGGAGAACAAGCCTTCGCCATCTGTGGTTGTTCCTGCGATATAGGCACTGTCGGGATTGAGAATAACTACATTGGCAAATGCGATTGCCGCGCCGTTCTCGTCAACCACCTTGCCGATGAAGTCGGTTGCTGTGGCGACCATAGCCGCCAGCAACAGCAGTGTTGAAAGAATAAAATTTCGCTTCATTGTCATATCTGTTTGTTGTTATTTTCCGATTGCAAAATTATTTCGGTTTCCAATTGTTGGACGTACACTAATGGGTGAAAGGTTGCAACTCCGCTGTCTCAAACCCCGTTTTTCACACTTTAGGGTGTTAAAATACCTGTGTTTTGCTTGAAAATGCGTAATTTTGTCAACTTAAAAGCAACTGACATGGCGAAAATTGAAGACTTCTTTTCCGGCTCAAATGCAGTGCGTGAGGTTGACGAGGCGATGTATGGCAACCTTGAACCACTCAAACGGGCGGTGGACGCTATGGCGAATGCCACCTATCAGTGTATATACATCATAGATTACCTTAAGCGAAATTTCCTGTATGTGTCGCAAAATCAGTTATTCTTGTGCGGCAATACTGCCGAGCAAGTGCAGAATATGGGCTACGAGTTCTATGTGAAATATGTACCCAAAGAAGAACAGCAGATGCTGGTAGAACTAAATGAAGCCGGTTTTGCCAAGTTCAACACCATGCCACTCGACACTCGACGCAGTTGCTTTATGAGCTATGACTTCCACCTTGACAACAGCACGAGCCGACATCTCGTAAACCACAAAATAACGCCTTTCGCGCTTGCCGATGATGGTCGTGTGTGGCTGGCGATGTGTGTGGTATCGCTCGCCAATAACTCCACCGCAGGGAACATTGAGTTTCACCTCAAGGGTGAGCAACGTTATTGGCTATACGACCTTGACGTGCATTGCTGGCGCGAGTGTGAGATGGTAAAACTGCGTCCGCAGGACAAAGAAGTACTCATGCTCTCGGCGCAAGGGCTGACCGTACAACAGATAGCCGACAAGATGTGCCGTTCGATTGACACTGTAAAGACCTACAAGCGAGTATTGTTTGAGCGACTAAATGTGAACAGTATTACCGAGGCACTTGTCACCGCCACCAATTCCGGGCTTATATGACATTCGGCTTGTGGAAACTATTCAGATAGAATTCGCACCTATGCAGCAAAATGTAAAATGCTTCAAAAGTTGAAATACATATTTGCTCTGATCATTCAGCTAACTGTCTTGGTGTATGCTTGCTGGTCGTTTCTCTATGATATAGCCCCACTGGCTATCGTTTTTATAGACCTTCCCTTGTTGATTGCGTCGGCAGTTATCTTGGTCTGTTTACTGATTTTTCTAATTAAGAGGAAGCATAAGAAATTGTTGACATGCACTCTAATCACAAATGCATTTATTATTTCATTGTTTGTGTTGGGTTTAGAAATGGGAGGTTATAGTGGATTCATGGGATATTACACTAAACGGATTTGCGACACAATACCGTACAATGTCATACCTCCTACCTTAGTTGCAAATGAAGGGAATTGTCCAACCAACGTTGTAGTAACACACATAACACGATATAAAAGGAGGAACATATTCAGTAAAGACTTTGTAAAGATTGATAGCGTAGGGCTTTATGACTGGAATGATTTTATTCGCATAAATTTGCAATTTTCATCAAATGATTCATCTCGCCCATTGCCCAAAATTTCGGATTTTCCAGACAGTTGTTATATTTGCTGGGCTAGCGGCAATGAAATTATGTGCGATTTTGTTCACGGTATAGTTCCTAATGACACTGTTCTATTATTATTAAGTGATAAAAATGGAGTGAATGACACTATAAGGATCATTAGGTTGCCGTGGATGTTTATAAGACCTCACGGCTAATTCTCGTGCCCTGCCGAAAACGAGAAGAGCCGCATTGCTGCGGCTCGCCGTAGGCTCTCAACTAAAAAAGCCAGTAAATTAATTGCTCATCAAATAAAGACAAGTTCGCTTGGCACAGAAATTGCATGGAACATTGTACAATGAAACGACCGATGTTCCATACTGACAAAATCGCCTTTGACCCACATAAATGTGAGGCCTGTTGGCAATGTGTCGAAAACTGTCCGAAGCAGGTTTTCGGCAAAGTGAAATTTTTGTGGCATAAACATGCCCGTATCGACAACCCCAATGCTTGCATAGGTTGCAAGAAGTGCGTCCGGGTTTGTGAACATGGTGCCATCACCGCTTTATAGTTTCGTTCACAGACAACAACAAAAAGCCCACCGAATGGTGAGCCTTATGGTGTGGATATGCCAGCGTTTATTTCACTTTCTTCACGCCGTCCACGATATAAACGCCATGTTCCGGCTCGCGGATGAGCCGTTGGCCCGACAAGTTATAGATGCCTTTCGGCTTCAACTCGTCGGCCTTGATTTCGGCAATGCCGGTTACGGTGTTGAAATTAATCTCACTCAGCCAATTCTCAATAAGTGTGGTGCGATTCGAATGATTGCTGTGGTTAATCCACAAACTCTTGCTGAAGTAGTTGCCGTTTGGCACCAGACGTTTGCAGTCGTTCTCAACTTGACTGATTCCGCTGCTCCAGCTCGACACAATCAGACCGACATTTTTGCCTGCCATTTGCGGGCCGTAGTTAAACAGATAGGTCTGCATAATAGCCGCCATTTGGCTCCACCAAAGCGGGGTGACGATAATAACGGTTGAGTAGTCGGCGAGCGATGTGGTCACGGGGTCGATGGCAGGATAACTGGCGGCATCGTTGGGAGCGGCGTTGATGGCGTTGAGCAACTGAGAGCCCAGCGCATAGTTGTTCGCTTCGTAGTGAAGCCCTTTCTCGACGGGTTCAATCTCCAGCACGTCGGCAGTAATCTTCTCGGTGAGCGAGGTGACAATCTCCTCACAGTTGCCGGTGTAGCTGTAGTACACGACAAGGGTTTTACCCTGTGCTGCCATTGCCACGAGCAAGGCGAGCATTAAAAATAAACGGTGTCTCATAAACGATAATTTTTTAGTTTGCAGGATTACGGTGCAAAATTACACACTCTTGCCCTGCCACGAGCTACCCATATTCCCGATTGCGATACCATTTTTGCCGAATGGGGTTGATATTATGTGATTTATGATTAATTTTGCGGCATGAAGCAGAAAATCTCTATCGACAACATTAGCGCTTACAACGAGTATGGTCAGGAAACGTTGCACCCGCTTGTTACGGTGGTTCATCAGCCGTTTACGCCCGAGTGGTTTAATGGTGCGACATTGAACTACCAAATTTACGCCTTGTTCTTGAAACAAGGCGACGGTTGCTCGGCTCGGTATGGTCGTGAAACCTACGACTATCAAGCCGGAACGGTTGTGACCTATGCTCCGGGGCAGACGCTGGTTGTGGAATGGGACGAGCAAAGCAATCCGATGCCCGCCTCGCGCGGACTGCTTTTCCACCCCGACTTCATTCATGGCACACCACTTGGGAAAAAGATTCATGAATATGGCTTTTTCGACTATGGACAGCGCGAAGCTCTGCACGTATCGGAGCGGGAGAAAAACATCATAGTCGGCTTGCTCGACCGAGTTCAGGAAGAGTTGGAACATCCTATCGACCATCATTCGCAAACGCTTATCACCGACCACATCTCAATGTTGCTCGATTACTGTATGCGCTACTACGACCGACAGTTTACCACACGTCACAAAGTGTGCAGCGAACTGTTTTCCGCTTTTGAACGGCAGTTGAGAAACGACCTCAACCAAGGACTCACGGAACAGAACGGCACGCCTTCGGTTGCCTATTTTGCCGAAAAGGCATGTTTGAGTACCGGCTATTTTGGCGACCTCATCAAGAAAGAAACCGGCATCACCGCACAACACCACATTCAAAATGCAGTTGTTGAGCGGGCGAAGCACCTTATCATTGAAAACCAATTGACGATAAGTGAAATAGCCTATCAGTTGGGGTTTCAGTACACGCAGCACTTCACTCGGTTGTTTAAGAGCAAAACAGGCATGACTCCAAGCGAGTACCGAGTCAGCGCAAATTAAACGAGTTCCGCCACCGCACCGAGAGAAGCCGCATTGCTGCGGCTTCTCTCGGTGCGGTGGGTGGCTATTCTCTTAATCGCTATCCTCAAGGGAGAATATCGCTTCGACCGGCTTCCCAAATGTCTTGGCAATTTTCAGTGCCAACACGGTCGAGGGCACATATTTGCACAATTCAATGGCATTAATGGTTTGGCGGCTTACACCAACAGACTCTGCCAGCTGCTGCTGTGTCATTCTGATAATTGCGCGCTCAACTCTTATTGTATTAGTCATTGTTGCTATGTCTGAAGTGATACAACTCATATTCAAACTTGATGATGAATAGGGCAAAGATGCTAAACATATAAATCCAGCTGAATACAAAAAAATTAACACCGTAGAGCAACAGGGTTGCGCTCAATAGCAATATCGCATTTGCTTTGAGCGACCAAATCAGTGATTTTGCTCTTAGATGCTCAACAAATTCATCCTCATCCTTTTCTCTTGAGAACACTATCAGGCTCAAAGAGATTATAAGACCGATGATAATGATTTCTTCAACAATGTCATCGGTAATGACCTGAAAGATTGGAGATGGGCCTATTGATTTCTCGTTAATCCATTCCGGTCCGTTAAACAGCGCGATAACTTTGCAGGGCAATTCTGGCAGCTCAAAAACTGAAAACAGAATGATAAGTCCCAGAATGGCGAAGGGAACAAATAGAACCCAACCCACTCGCTTGCATGTTGTTGGGAAAAGATAGTTGCTATTCATTTTCGTCACATTTAATGATTGATGTAAAGTTTGACGCAACAAATGTAATGAAAACTTTACATAAAGACAAATAAATGTGGCAAATTAAACAGATATTTAACAAAAATTACTGGGTTTTTCATGTGCCGAATCCCTTCGCTCTTCAGCATAAGAGCATGGCTGACATTTTACATGCCCGCTGCCGGGCTACTTGCGGCGCGATGAAGGCCTTCTCTATTTGGTGAGCCACAATCCCAGAGCCACGGCCAGAATGCCGATGGCCACACTCCCTATGGAATAGAGGCAGAAAGAGGCCACGTCGCCATGCTGCAATAAAGTTAGCGCTTCCTTTGAAAACGTGGAGAAAGTGGTGAAGCCGCCACAAATGCCAACGGTTAGAAACAGATTGAGGCTGGACGACAGCTGAGGGTTGCGGCCCGAAATTCCGCAAATCGCACCAATGATAACACAGCCGACGACATTGACGGTAAAAGTTCCCCACGGGAAAGCAGCGTGTGTGCGAAGGGCTAAGGTGACAAGGTAGCGTAGCACACTGCCAACAAAGCCACCCGCACCGATGTATAAAAGGTCTTTGATCATTGCATCGACAAAGTTACGCAAAAATGGGAGCATAAAAAATAAATTCATTCGTTTTTATGCCGAGCGCAAGTAACTTTGCGGCCTAATCACTACGCCGCAACGAATGGCCGCGCATGGCCTAAAAAAGCCCACTCAAAGGTGGACTTTTTTGTGCAACGAAACTGTGGGAATGCATTAATAACCAATGGTGAAACGCTCCTTGTGATGATTTTTTTGCTCCAGCTCGTCGACCATCGCCACCGCATAGTCCTGCACGCTGATGTGGCTGTTACCTTCAGCGTCCACAATCAGGTCGTCTTTACCCAAACGGAACTTGCCGGTGCGCTCACCGTTCTCATCGAAAGCTCCGGCCGGAGAGAAAAACACCCAGTCGATGTCGTCCTCGTTCATGAGCGTGTTGAGGTAGAAGTCGCCGAGAGGCCGCACACCGCCCATAATTTCATCGGGGATCACACCCGAATCGACCACACGCAGACCGGGAGCGCAGAAGAGCGTTCCTGCACCGCCCACGATGAGCAATCGGGCCACACCGCTTTGCTTGGCAGCCGCAAGAATCTTGGGATAGTTCTCGGTGATAAGTGTCGCGATGTTGGGGTTGGTCCAGCCGGGATTATATGCGCTAATCACCGCGTCTTTGCCCTTGGCGAGAGCCGTGATGGCATCCACGTTGGCCACATCTTCTTTGACGGCGGTCACTGCTTGGCCTTCAAGTTTGGAAGGGTCACGAACCACGGCCGTCACCTTGTGGCCACGTGCCAACAATTCATTGAGAATAGCGGAACCCACAAAACCGGTCGCTCCAATCAGTAATACTTCTTTTGCCATAATTGTATCGTTTTTATAAGATTTGTAAATCTGTTTTGTCGTTGCAAAATTAAGCCCATTTTCTGCGTTTGTCAAGACGTTACAAATGGGTGAAACAGTTACAAAAAGGTTAGAATTGCTGATTCTCAGCATCATTTGAAAACCACAAAAACAATCATTAACCATCATTAACTAAATAACTAAATGAAAGATACTAACAAATGTATACTTTTGCAGAAAATTAGATGATTATGAAAGAAACTCATGAAGAATATTTGTCTTGTCCCATAAGGCAAGTCGTGAGCAAATTTTGCGACAAGTGGTCGTTGCTCGCCTTATACACCATCCATGAGCACGGTGTGATGCGATTCACCGAGCTGCATCGCCACATGAGCGATTGCTCGCAGAAAATGCTTTCTGCCACCTTAAAGAAACTTGAAAGCCATCATTTGGTGGCCCGTAAACTCTATCCGGTGGTTCCGCCCAAAGTGGAATATTCGCTCACCGAAACCGGGCAGTCGCTCATGCCACCTGTCCTCGGCCTGATTAAATGGGGCAGTGAACATTTCGACCAAATAAGAGAATAACTACGATTTCTCCTACACTTTGAATTCCAAGTTGGCAACTCCTTTGTGAATGCCGAGACTTGCAGTTATCCAGTTCGTTGCATGGCACGAGAGTGAATCATGTAACAAAATCGGCAAAAATATTTCCTGCCCCGATGCAGCAAATAGGTGATGTCGGTTGTCAATAATATAATGGGTACGGGCCAAGAAATCAATATAGCCGCTATCGTTGAGCAATGCCGGCAAGGTGACATGGATGCCTTGCGTGTTCTGTATGTTAGCTATTACACTAACCTGCTGAATGTTGCGCGGCGTTATGTTGACGACGACACTGCCCATGATGTGGTGCACGACGCGATATTGATGGCCTTCACCTCATTAAACACGCTGCACGACGATAGCAAAATCGAGGCTTGGCTATCGCGCATCGTGCGAAACATGGCGTTGAATCACATCAAACACGAGCGGATCATTCAGGCACAGCCTATCGAAACCATCAGAGATATTCCCGACGAAGTGCCCGATGAGCCGCTTGTTCCGTTCGATGTGCTCATGAGCATGGTCAAGCGATTGCCGAATGGTTATGAACAAGTCTTTCGCCTGCGCACGCTTGCCGGGCTGAGTCACGATGAGATTAGCCAACGTTTGGGCATCACCAGTAGCACCAGCCGGTCGCAATTCACCCATGCCCGCCGCATGCTCAAGGCGATGGTGCAGCACTGGTGGATAGCCGTGGTGACACTTGTGGCAACCACCGTGTTGCTGGTTGAACTTAACCGTCATGACGGCGCACCGGGCAGGCAAACGCCGGCTGACACCAAGACCGCGCAAGAGCCGCCGAAAGCAATGCCGCATATCGACAGTCTTAACGCCAATGACCAGCAACGTCATCAGCGTCATTTGGCCGAAACAGCCCCCGCCTCTCATTTCGGAGATACAGCATCCTGCTACAAGCAACCGGTAGATACGGTGGTTGTTCCTGCCCTAAGTCAACCCTCCGACACCACCGGGCAACCATCTCGGCCGGCGGGAGCGTTGCCATATCCACTCAATCCTGCATTGCCGCTTGCCCAAGATGACAGTAGGCCGCATGAGTATAGAGGACTTCAACGTCCGAGTAGCTCCGGCATGTCGCTGAATATGGCGTTCAGTGGACTGCCTGAGCGTTTCGACCGCGCACAAGCTGCGACCATCACAGGCATATCCTCTACTGCTGCGACAGGAGATAAAACGGATGTGGTTCCCATTGATTTCAATAATTGGACTGATTATTTCAACTTTATCAATGAAGAAGCGGAAATAAAGCCCACCGACGAGAATTTGTCGCTGCGCCGCATTGCCGAAAGCAACGCCTTGGGCAATCCTAACCAAGAAATTGAGGAGCGTGTTAAGCACGACGTTCCCATCACGGTGAGTCTGTCGCTGAACAAAAACATTACTAACCGTCTGGCGTTGGGCAGCGGAATCAGTTATACCCGGCTGCATTCCACCTTCGATGTCGGCTACGAGCGAGCATTCATCAGCAACGAGCAAACGATACACTATGTTGGTATTCCCGTCAATGCGTCTTACACATTCTTGCGGAATAGCCGTTGGTCACTCTATGGCAGTGCCGGTCTTGCTCTTGACATCCCCGTCGCCAACACATGGCAGACCGAACACGTCCTTAACGGCCAGTCCATTTTCTCAAAGTCAAGCAGTTTCACATTGCCCGTGCAATGGTCGGTGACAACCGGTGTGGGTTTGCAGTACAACCTCACTCCACACATCGGTATCTTTGTTCAGCCAAGCGGCACCTACTATTTCGATAACGGCACGAAGACTATCCGCAGCGCCCATCCGTGGAGCGTGACCATACCGACAGGACTGAGGTTCACTTGGTAATTATGCAGCAAACTGGCTTTCTCTATTGTCAGTAGAGAAAAGAAGTTTGCATGATGACAGATACCATTCATTATTACCAATGCCCCTTGTGCGGATGTCATGCGTTGAAACAGCACGTTACCGCCACCGACCGGTTGGTCAGTGGGAAGCAATTCACAATAGTCAAGTGTGACGGTTGCGGCCTCTTTCTCACGCAAGACGCACCGTCGGCCACTGCGATAGGGCAATATTATCAATCAGTAAAATACCTTCCGCATAATGGTCAGCGTACTGCAATATCATTTCTATATCGCATTGCGCGCTCGCTGATGTTTCACCGAAAACTTTCGCTGATTCATCGTTACAGCAAGAGACAACATGGTGCATTGATTGATGTGGGTGCGGGCGACGGGCATTTCATGGCATTCATGCGTCGTCGCGGCTGGCAGGTGACCGGCTGCGAGCAAAGCGGTCATGCGCGCGCCGAAGCAGAGAAGAAATTTGGACTGCAAATTGATGGCGATGTAATGAGTTGTAATTACCCCTCAGAGAACGCAGATGTGATAACCGCTTGGCATGCGGTGGAGCATATTCACGAACTGCATGCAGTGTGGGACCGTTTCAACTGTTGGCTCAAACCTGAGGGCACACTGTTTGTGGCAGTTCCCAACTGCGATAGTTGGGACGCGAAATATTATGGCGGCAACTGGGCCGCGTGGGACGTTCCCCGGCATTTATGGCACTTTAATGAAAAGTCAATAACCGACTTGGCATCCCAACATGGATTTGTTATGGTAGGTAGCCATCCATTGCCCATTGACGCTTGTTATATAGCGTTGCTTTCTGAACGCAACAAAATCAAAGCCATCATTAATAGCTTGCGTTTCATGTTGCTTGGCGCGCGCGACTAACGCCGTGCAAGTTCGCTAATCTATGTATTCAAAAAACGGAAGCACATACCGCTTGAGCTTTGATTTTGTCAATTTTCTTGGTGACCATGCAGCAAAACGACTTTCTCAGTTGTCAAAGTTGACAACAAGTTTGCAATATGAAATCTCTTTACACTCGTCATAGCATCTTTAAAATGACGGCATTGAGCATTGTCGTCCTTTTCGCGTTTACGTTAACCGCCCAAACCGGCACGTTGCCAGTCATGCAGATTGAGACTCGTAACCGCCAACCAATAACGTCTAAAACCGTGTATATCCCTGGAACGTACTATCTTGTTGACAATCAGAATCCGGACTTCAACTTGGGTTCGGCAAAACAACCTTTGTCGCTTGAAATCCGTGGCAGGGGACATTCGTCATGGAAAGGAGTGAAGAAACCTTATAAAATCAGATTGACTGAGAAAGCGCCGTTACTGGGCATGAACAAACACAAGCATTGGGCCTTGCTCAAGTATTACGAACCCACCGTGGCCGGTATGCGCTTGGGTGAAATCATGGGCATGGACTGGACGCCGTCCACCCGCCCTGTGGAGGTGGTGCTCAACGGCGATTACCTCGGACTATATCTGCTCACCGAAACCAACCGCATCAGCCGTCAACGCCTCAACATCTATGAACAACCCAACTGGAACGAGGACGAAAGTACCATCCCCTACGGTTGGCTCGTGGAGGTCGACAACTATTACGAGCCCAACTCAATAAGCATCAAGGAAAACAACTCGTGGAACATGCGTTTCACCTACCATTCGCCCGATTCGCTCTCTGCGGCGCAACGCAACTGGCTGATTAATGAGTTTCAACACATCAACACCGTCATCTATGATGAGGATAAGGTTAATAGCTCTTGGGAGCAACTGATTGATGTGGATGCCATGGCGCGTTACTTTATCATCCAAGAGGTGCTTGATAACAGCGACGGCTTTCACGGCAGTTTCTACCTGCACAAAGACTTGAGCGATGACGCGCGATGGGTGGCAGGACCGCTTTGGGACTTGTCGTGCAACCAACGTGCCAAGACAGATTACACATTCCGAATGAAGACATCCTACGGCTTCACTCCGCACTGGATTGGCGAACTGATTAAAGACGGAGACTTCTGCCGAGCTGTTCGAAACGCATGGAACGATTTTTATCCCACCGAAATCCAATCGTGGATGTCGTACATCGACGAGCGGCTGCTGCCGTGCCACGACGCGCTTGAGGCAGAAAAAATCCGATGGAGCTATACCAATCAAGAAACCCTTGAAGTGCGGGTGGGCAAGCTCAAATCGGCCCTGCTCGCAAATATTGAATGGTTTAACAACAACCTGCCCGATGCGGACACAAGCACAGAGGTGGTTACTATTGACAAGAAGATTGTCAAGGTTGAGTACATCAATTTGGCCGGCATTCGTAGTGCTCAGCCGTGGAGCGGCGTGAACATCAAGGTGACGACTTACGACGACGGCAGCACATCAACCACCAAAATATTATTCAAATAAACGCCACTGAAATTTCCTTTAACACACAGTCCTATACTTGTACCTGCTCTGATTGAGAATAACGCCTTCAAAGAGCAGTAGGCTTAAGGCTGGAGTTGGAGAGAATACGGCTCGCCAAAGTTGGGGTGGTAAGGTTAAGAATTTAGAGAGAAGCCGCAGCAATTGCGGTTTCTCTCTATTGAATACGTGGTCCTCTGGGTATTAAGGATTCTAGCCCGAATCGTCAATCGTGGTTAAAGTCCAAAGAAACCACCATGGTGAGCATAAGATTGAACCTCAACTCTGGCGTTCTCACTCATCAGTCGTAAGATTTCCTCGCCACCTTTTTTCACCTTGCACATAGAGCGGCTTTTACTTGCCACTTCTTTCACTTCCAATTCACCAATCTCTTTGCGTGAAAGTTCACCAGCCACATCTATGACTGCATAGGCTTTGAGGCGATTGTCCTTGGCAATGCCATGGTCGGAACCGAGATTGATATACACCTCTTCTGCTTTGGTGTTTTGCTTGTTAGCTTTCGACACCTGAACAATTTGGCCGGCAAGGCTGAAGTTCGCTTCGACGAAATCCTTCGAACCAACACCCACGGCTCCAAGTGCTTTATTTAGAGCTTGTTCTCCCGTTTCAGCTTGAGCTGATGCAGTAAAGACGTTGCTGTAGGTGTTAACACCCGTGTTAGGATCAACGATATTGATCTGATAGGTGAAAGAAGCCTCATAATAGGTTTCCATATGAGAAGTCTTCGTTTTATAATCTTTGACTTCTCTTTGTTTCTTTGTTATCGTGCAAGCGTTTACCGCGCCGGTCACAATTTTGTCGGCATGATATTGTCCCATTTCTCCCAAGTCGCGCATATCAGCCGAAGTGTTTTTGCTGCGCTCTTGCTCCTTTGCGACAGCGCTTTGCTGACTTTTGTCGAAAACAATAATTCTACCAGTAGCCGTGAGGCTTTGGACGACCTCATTCCTTACTCTTTCCACTTGGGAATCATTCAAATTGCCGTTGTTAACAAATTTCTCTACCGTGACAACTTGTTTTTTCACCTCGGCGATTTGAGCTTGTGCGGCGCACAGCGATAGCACGCACAGCAATGTGATAAATGTTTTCTTCATCTTGTTGTTTTAATAAATTTGATTAATAAAAATTATTATTTCTCACATATATTGCATTATATGTAATTTTTGGCTGGCTTCTTTTGTAGTAAGCCACTGCGATGTCGCGTGCTGCGGCGAGGCGCGCTTTTTCAAGACTTGCCTCGCGTTGCTGAGCACGCTCGGCCCGCGCCTCGGCCCGGCGTTGGTCATTCGTTATTCGGATTCCTATCTGTGCTTCGAGTGATTTTGCCTGTGAGGCACACGACGATGTGGCATCAACATCAGCTAAAACCGCTAATGCACCGTCATAGTCTTGGCGGGCATACATCGCTCTCGCTTCATTTATCATTTGCGAGCAGTTGGCCGTAGTATATTGTTTGTAAATTGAAATTAACTGGGCATTGACCTCATTTGATCCTGCAACACCTTGGGGGTATGATGAAAGAATGCCCATCGCATCCTCATATTTTCCTTGTGCAGCAAGGGTTTTTGCCGTTGATATGATAGCCGCACGGTTACTGACATAGTAGTCACAAATGCGTTGTTTAATATGGTCG
Organism: Muribaculaceae bacterium; assembly: GCA_017478855.1. GTDB lineage: Bacteria > Bacteroidota > Bacteroidia > Bacteroidales > Muribaculaceae > Sodaliphilus. Next base: position 41,391 of record JAFVCX010000037.1, read on the forward strand.
ACAAATGAGATGAATTTCGAGTCATGTTTATTGAGGCCGTTTATAGCACTCACCATCGCCTTTGAAGCAGAGAAACCATTGCCCTGAAGAATCCATGATTCGGAACCAAATTTTGTTTTCGCGGCTGGCTGCACCACATTGAGAGTAAGCTCTATGTTGTAGCGAAACAATTTCTCCATCCCTCCACCTATCACTTCCTTATTGACAACCGTCACAATAGGGTACAGCACAATTGTGGCATCATAGCTTGACTGCACACCGCAATTTGACATGAGCTGCTCAAGCCGTGTTTGAAGCATCTTGAACGAGCGTGAGTCAAGCTCACCCTGTTGGTCGGGCACCACAAGGGTGAGGTTGACTTGAGCAAAAGCGATTGATGGAATAACGAAAGCCAATAAGGCAAATACATATTGTTTAACAGATTTCATAATGTCAATAATTACAGTATTTTAACATACAAAACTCCGCCTTGTATATCGGTCTTGCATCGAAGACCTATTGAAATAAAGAACTTTCTGATTTCCCTCGAAAGATGATTGACCTTGTAGTTTCTCCCATCATCACCAATCAAGGGCACCCTAAAGTCGTCGTAGGTCATACCCGACGATGTGGTGCCCTCCGAATGACAGTTGTTTTTATAGGCATGATCTTCCATCCAGTCACTTATGATTTCGTTCAGAAGCTCGCCACCTTGCATTTCGCTATCCATGTTGTAGTTGCTATTGTCGTCGAACGAAAACTTCACCACTAAAGAGCGTCCCTCGTTATACATTCGGTTCATATATGTTTGGATCGTATTGAGAAAATCATCGGCCACCTTATTTATCGCTCTCATCGAGAGGCCGGCCACATCACCATAGAAAGTTCCACTATTGGCGGTCATGGCAGCCAGTGAGGCCGCAGTCGAAACATCATAGGCTTGTAAGATCAGCTTAACATTGTTGCCGGAATTAGCGAGAGATACCACGGGCTCAACCTCAACGTAAATATCTGCTCCAGAACGATCGATGAGTTCTTTTTTCAGGTCGCCTTGTCCCGTAGTACCTTCTTGAAAAACGCTATTTTTTCTCACATTATTCATCTTAGCTTCTATATCCACAATGTCAGCTCCTCGCTTCTGAAATTGCTCCTTCACAGTTGTTATTGCTACTCTCACATTGGGATCACGATTCAGCACATCAATAGGATTGTCATCCTCATTGATAGTTTTGGGCAAAACCATGATCTTTGGTTGCACCACATTCACATATTGCGCTTTCACTGCGGTCATGCTCGCAAAAGCTAATCCTATAAGGATTATGGTTCTTTTTTTGCCATTCATAATGAATCACTATTTATTTGTTGTTTATATTACAATCCAAAGCGGCGTTTCACCCCGTGGTTTTCTAAATCACTCAGGAGGGCGCTTATATTTACACCAACCTTCAACGTGACATATTTTTGTCCATTAGAATCTTTTCCTTTTTCAACCAGCGAAGTGCCGGTTATGAACGATGCGTATCGCCCGCGTCGTTCATTGAACAGTTGGTCGAAATATTGGGGAAACGTGGCAAACCAATAGTCTTCATCGGTGGTAAGTAGTGGGGTTTCACAGCCAGTGCCGTGCACCCCTCGGAACAGGACCTGAGAAATGGCTTGTCGTTGAGCCGGATCGATAGCCTTTTCGACTTTAGGCTCCATAAAAGTAAATTCCATTGACACAACTGATGGGAGTTGTGCAAATGCGTATAAGGGCATTAGCAGCAACAAGAAAAGCAGTTTTTTCATATTACTATAGAACTTTTCTATTACGCCTATAGCAACCCCTGAGTCGGCAATGAATGGTATAAAAAAATAAGGACGTGGGTCGCTGTACATTCGGCTTACCCAGTCTTCAGGCCTTGGAATTGCCCCCATTCCAGGATAAGCAAAGCAGTTAGCCCACGTCGTATCATATTACGCTTGTATGCCCCTTGTTGAAGAGAGGACATCACAAAAATAATACATGCGACATGAACGTTGCTGTTGCCGTATCTTCGGGAATGGTTTCAAAGTTGCGAAGTTTGAAGACCGAAGATAAACGTTTCAAGTAACGTTCTTTTCCTACTATGTCGTGACCATCCAGCTATAACAACGTGGATAATCACCGGCAAATTTAAGTATTTTTTTTATTACGTACAAAATTTTCATTAATAAACAAGCTCTACAACGATTTAATTTGAAGAATGAGGGAAAAGGCAATAAAAATGACCTCGCATGCTCGCAAATATTGAATGGTTTAACAACAACCTGCCCGATGCGGGCAAACGCCACTGAAATTCCCTTTAACACACCGTCCTATGCTTGTATCTGCTCTGATTGAGAATAACGCCTTCAAAGAGCAGGCCGAACAAGTAACGTAGTTGCTTGTCGGTCAGCCCGTCCCTCCTCGTGGGGAGTTTCAAATCTACATTTATAGTATTGTCTTGTTGCATAAAAAAGCGGTTATCGTATCACAAAAGTACGGTAACCGCTCCTATGCGTAAATGGCATTATGTCACCAATCTTCAATTGAATTATATGGGATTTCTTTACCAAACTTTGATTTTGCTGATTGCCGAATCCGTTTCATTTCACTTTGGGCATGTTTTTTGTCTGATTGAGTATACCCATTAGAGTATTGACCATTGGCATTCTTCATCTGTATTAAATCGTTTGCCCATTTATTATATGTATTTCTCAATGATTGATAATTCTGCGCGTCGGTTAATGACATGCCCCCACTTGAATTAGTTTTTGAGGAACTTGATAATTCACCGCTTTCGCTTGAACTATAAGTTGAATAATTCGCAGAGTTATTATTATATACACTTGCAAGGTTATTGATAAGGGCATAACCACCAGAATTATTCATAAATTGATCCGCTGCTACAATTCCGTTTCCCATGGCATTAAATACCTTCACCAAAAAACTACCAAATTGTTGCAAAGGATGCTTTTGGTTATCACGAGCATATGTTAAGCGTTCCATTTTTTGTGCAAAGAAATCGTCCATATTGGCATCATTTTTCCCAACAATTTTTTTATCTTCACATGCAAATCTCTTATATTCACAAGGTACAAGCTCGTTTCCGTTTGCATCTAACACGCCCCATTTTTTCTCATTATCACTAAATCTTGCAACAGCAAAATATATATCAAAATTTAAGCCGCCACGGTAAGTCATATGAATTTCGTCATATAACCCATATGGTATTATGGGTGACAAGTCTTTAGAATTTAAGACACAACAAAATGTCCCCGATAACCAGCATTTCATGTCTTTATTTTTTACCGCACCCGATTTTGCGATAGACATCCAATTATCAAATTCCTTTTGTGTTGTTGATTCGCCCAGACACAAAAGTCCCTTTCCGAGTATAATTTTGCCCGGTATTGGCGGAACTATAAGATTGCCATTCAAATCATAAATTCCTATTGCATTGTCAATAAGAACAAAATAGCAATTTGTGATTTTTGAACAAACTATAACATCTTCATAGAAATCCAACAATACATGCTCAATATGTGTGGTGTCAATATTAGTTAAGTTGCTACGAAATGAAATTTCTTTACCATTTGAAATATCATTTCTCCATACTGAAGAAAGACGTTTTATTTTGCTCTCTTTGCATCATTTTGTCAAATTCTTAATGTCATTCGTTGTTCTTACTTGTGAGAAAGTGCAAATCGAGGTGACAAATAATAACGAAATAAATAGACTTATTTTTGCTAAATATTTCATATTGATTATGTTATAATAAATTGATGAAATTTCACCACAAATATGCGATATTCTTTAGAGCCAGTAGCCATGATTGCGTTTTTTGTCCTCGAAAATTGGTGGTTCAAACAGTTTGCAGGTTGCCGAGTGGCGGAACTCGGCGAAGTCGTCGGGATGTTTGCGCATATGGTCCACGATGTCGCGCAGCGACTGGACGTAGAGTGTGTTGCCCTGCAAGACGTTAAAATTCGTGGTACACTACCCAATGGAAGTCTTACTCGTTGACGGCATAGTTGCCGCCGAGAGCGGTAGGTTATAGTACACTATGACGATCTTGCATTAGTGTGGTGATTTAGTCAAAAACGCCTTCGACGGCTTCCTCGCCTTCATATTCTTCGCCGCCATCGCCGCTGCCGCCACCATACCAGCCCAGCTCGTCGCCACACTCGCGGAAGTCGCTGGGGAAAACGAACTTGGTAGCCTGCGTGTAAGGAAGTTGTGGATCGGCATAAATGCTCTTCATAAACAGGCCCAAGATGGGCAATGCCGCTTCGGCACCTTGTCCCATGGCCGTGCTCACGAAGTGGATGTAGCGTTCCTCGCCACCCACCCATACGCCGGTGACCAGCTCAGGCGTGAAGCCCATAAACCAGCCGTCGCTGTTAAAGTTGGTGGTTCCCGTCTTACCACCCATCTCGGCGGTGATGCCATACTGGTAGCGCAGGCGATGGCCGGTGCCACTGTCCACCACGCTCATGAGCATCGAGAGCATCTTCAAGTAAGTGTCTTCACTCATGATCTCGGTTTGCTGCGGGTTGAATTCGGCCACCACATTGCCTCGATTGTCGCAGATGCGGGTCACATAGATGGGTTCTACGCGCATGCCGCCGTTGGCAAAAGCTGAATAAGCCGCCACCATCTCGCGCAGCGTGATTTCGCTCACACCGAGGCTCAAGGCCGGCACGGGATCAAGATAGCTGGTGATGCCAAAACTGTGCATCCACTTCACCAGCTCGTCGGGCGAGTATACAGGATAGCCTCGCTCCTCAATCCAGTTGGGCGAAGTGCCTCGCATAAAGCCTGCCGAGATAGAGTTGGTGGAGTGCGTGAGGGCTTGTTTCAGCGTCATGGTGCCCCCCACCCCACGCGGGTTCCACACTTCGCGATACCAGTGGATGTTAGGAGCGCCACCCGGGCGCATGGTGCAGGGCGTAAGGCCAAAGTCATTGATGGCTTTTGAATAGACAAACGGCTTGACGGTAGAGCCAATCTGGCGGCGCCCTGTCGACACCATATCGTATTTGAAGAACCTGAAATCGGGGCCACCCACGTAGGCTTTGACGTGCCCTGTGACGGGATCCATCGACATCATCGCGCAGCGCAGGAATGATTTGGTGTAAAGCAACGAGTCGAGCGGCGACATGGTCGTTTCGAAATCACCGTCGTAGCTAAACAGGCGCATCTCGGTGGGTGTGCGGAAGTTGCTCATAATCTCGGCCTCGGTTTTTCCTGCCTTTTTGAGCACACGATAGCGTTCGCTACGCTTAATGGCATTGTTAATCAGAGCCTGCTTGGCCGATGCCGACAACTCCTGCGTGTTGTTGGTATAGGGATTCTTGGTGCCGCCACGCTCGCGCAAAAAAGCCGGCTGCAGAGTTTTGCTCATGTGTTGCTTCACCGCTTTTTCAGCATATTCTTGCATGCGGGCGTCGATGGAAGTATAGATTTTCAGTCCATCGGTGTAGATGTCGTAGTCAGAGCCATCGGGCTTCTTGTTTTTGTGGCACCAACCAAAGAGCGGATTCACCACCCACGCGGTACTGTCGTCCACGTAGGCCTGCCGGTTCCATGAGGGATAATCTTTCGGGTTGGGCTTGCGAGCCATCATCACGCGGCGCAACTCTTCGCGGAAGTAAGGAGCCAAGCCATCGTTGTGGTCCACCCTGTGATAGTTGAGCACGAGGGGCTGATTTTTCAGCGGGTTGCAATCGGCCTCGGAGAGATAGCCTGCTTTCACCATTTGGTCGAGTACCACGCTGCGGCGCTCACGAGTGCGCTCATTGTGGCGCAGCGGATTGTAATAAGACGGATTCTTGCACATGCCCACCAGCGTGGCCGACTCATTGATGTCGAGTTTAGCAGGGTCTTTCCCGAAATAGACTTTAGCGGCCGTCTTGATGCCCACGGCATTATTGAGGAAATCAAACTGGTTAAAATACATCTTGATGATCTCGTCTTTGGTGTAGTATCGCTCCAGCTTCACCGCGATGACCCACTCAATGGGCTTTTGAAGGGCGCGCTCAAAAATGTTGCTCGATTCGGGCGAATAGAGCTGTTTGGCCAGCTGCTGGGTGATGGTGCTGCCGCCACCGGCGCTTTTCTGTCCCATGAGCACACGCTTGATGATGGCACGGCCTATGGCCTTCACATCAATGCCCGAATGTGCGTCGAAACGCGCGTCTTCGGTAGCGATGAGGGCATTTTTCAAGTGCGGCGACAGTTGGTCGAAGTCCACATACACGCGATTGCCCTTGCTGCGATAGTAGCGTCCCATCTCTTCGCCGCCTGCGGCATAGATGGTCGAGGCAAACTTATCGGTGGGATTTTTCAGCTGGTCGATTTCGGGCATATAGCCAATCACGCCATTATAGATGAGGATGAAAAGCAACAGTATAAGCCCCATGACGATGCCAAAGCCCCACCACATTTTTTTTACGATGGCCACATTGCGACGCGCGCGGGCAGCTTTATTGAGTTTGGTCTTGCTCATTGCAGAAGATTGTATAGTTGTTGTGTTATAACGGCCTAAATTCGACGACAAATAATGGTAATCAGTTGCAAAGTTACGATGAAAACGGGAAAAAATGGCCTATTATGACGATTTTTTTCACATAGAGCATGCAGATTCGAAGCATTTAGGCCATCGCAAGATAGTTTCATAAAAGAAGAACGTCATGGCGATATGGCACGAATTGCAAAACATTTGGCACGCTTTACGCTTTTTCCGTGAACACATACCTATAATTTTGCAACCAAATTCAAAATCGAAAAAACAAATTCATTCGCATGAGAACTTATCAAACTGCACTTATCACAGGCGCATCGAGCGGTTTGGGGGCAGAGTTGGCCCGGCTGCATGCCAAAAATGGCGATGACCTTGTACTCGTGGCTCGTAATGAGCAAAAAATGACAGCTCTGAAGGCCGAGATTGAAGAGCGATATGGCATCACAGTTACCATTATTGTGAAAGACCTCTCGCTGCCCACCGCCGCTGAGGAATTGCATGCGGAGATTCAGGCAAAAGACATTCAAATCGAGTACCTCATCAATAACGCCGGTTTTGGAGGTCGTGGCACTTTTGCCGAGCGGCCCATGGAGCAAGAGCTAATGATGATTAACGTGGACATTGTGGCTCTGACGAAGCTCACCAAGCTATATTTGCCGGAGTTGACCAGCCGTGGGCATGGTCGCATACTCAATGTGTCGTCGCCCGCGGGCGAAATGCCCGGCCCGCTGCAAGCAGTGTACTACGCCTCAAAGGCCTATGTGACCTCACTGAGCAACGCCATTTGGTATGAATGCAAAGGCGCCGGCGTGACGGTAACCACCCTGCTGCCGGGAGCCATGGACAGCGGGTTTATAC
>JAFVCX010000038.1 GCA_017478855.1 Muribaculaceae bacterium
AACCCACGCAAACGGAACCAGAATCCGGTGTGCTACCGTTACACCACAGGACAGTTGGGAAATGCGCTGCAAATTTACTGCTTTTTTCTGAACCCACAAATATTTTCCAAGTTTTTTTCCGACTTTTTCTCTTGTGAGACTATATATTATGTCGACCTCATGCTTCCATGAGAAGTCGCGTGAACGAAGCGACTTATTCGGGCAGGCTGGAGGCGACGGCCTTGCGGCTCTGTTCAAGCAGCTGCGGCAGCTCGTGTCCGCCTTGCGGCGGCATGATGGGCTCGTGCAGGGTGAGCGTGATGGTGCCGGGGGTGACGTTGAAAGTGCTGCGAGGCATCACGCGATAGCTGCCGTCGATGGTGATGGGCACTACCGGCAGGTTGAACTCGGTGGCCAGTTTGAAAGCTCCGGGCTTGAATGGCCCCATCACACCGGTGGCCGTGCGGCGTCCCTCGGGGAACACCACCAGCGACAGGCCTCCCTGCAATTTGCGCTCGGCATCGGCCATGGTGCGTTTCACGCCTTGCGCCGAGTGTGTGTCGACCATGATGTGACCTGCCATGCGACAGGCCTGCCCCACGAGGGGGATGTTGGCCAAGCCCTTGCGCATCATCCACACAAAGGGATGGTTCAGGTAGCCATAGATGGAAAAAATGTCGAATGCCCCTTGATGATTGGCGACAAACACATAGCTGGTGTTCTTGTCGATTAAATGGCGGTTCACAATGCGAACGCGCACAAAAAGCAGCGTGCACCAGCAGCGTGCCCACCAGCGGGGCGGATAGAAACCCCACCAGCGGCTACTGAAGCAACCGCCTATAATTGTGACGAGTGCCGTGATGATGGTAGCCACCAAGATAATGGGAGCAGCCACACACCACTGATAAATTCTGAACAGATATTTCATGCGACCACGACAAATGAGCAAGAGGGGCGCGACTGTGGAGCGCGTCCTCTTGCCTATGATGATATTTCTGATTATTTTTCAGCTTCGGGTTCGGGAGCAATCAGCTTGTAACCCTTGCCGTGAATGTTGATGATCTCGATTTGGGGATCATCTTTAAGTTTCTTGCGCAGCTTGGTGATGTACACGTCCATTGAACGTGCGTTGAAGTAGTTGTCGTCGATCCAAATGGTCTTCAACGCAAAGTTGCGTTCAAGAATCTCGTTCATGTGCGCGCAGAGAAGGCTCAGCAATTCGCTCTCTTTGGTGGTGAGGTTGTCGCTCTTTTCGTCGGTAAACAGCACCTGACGCTGCGTGTCGAAAGTGAATTTGCCGATTTTATAAACGGTGACTTCTTTTCCTTTTTTGCCCTTCACGCGGCGCAAGATGGCCTCGATGCGCAGCACCAGTTCTTCCATGCTGAAAGGCTTGGTGATGTAGTCGTCGGCCCCAATCTTGAAGCCTTCAAGAATGTCTTCCTTCAAAGCCTTGGCCGTGAGGAAAATGATGGGCACGTCGGCATTAATCATGCGAATTTCTTGCGCCAGTTGGAAGCCGTCTTTTTTTGGCATCATCACATCGAGCAGGCAAATGTCGTATTTGCCTTTCAGAAAAGCCTTGTAGCCGCTCTCGCCATCGGGCATCAACTCGGCTTTATAGCCTTTGTCCTCGAGATATTCACGGGTAAGAGTACCCAAATTCTCGTCATCCTCGCAAAGAAGGATTCTTAATTTTTCATCCATTGTTCTCATCTTATTTTAATAGTGGTAAAGTAATTATAAATTTCGAACCTTTATTCAACTCACTCTCCACACGTATGTCGCCGCCAAAGAGTGAAATCATTTTGTGCACATAGGCAAGTCCGAGGCCAAAGCCTTTCACATCGTGCCTATTGCCTGTGGAAACGCGATAAAATTTCTCGAAAATCTTCTTGAGGTCTTCGCGTTTAATGCCTATGCCATTATCTGATATCGTGATTTGCAGAGTGTCGTCGTCAGGATTGGTGGTGGCTACGGCCAAAGTGAGCGGCACATCTTCACGGCGATATTTAATGGCGTTGTCGAGCAGATTGAAAATCACGTTGGTGAAATGCATGCGATCCACATTCACAATCGGGTCTTCGGCTTCGAGGTCGGCACTGATGCGGCCTCCGTAGTTTTCCACCTTCAGCTTAAAGGTGTTGATCACGCTGTCGATGCATGCGTTAGCGTCTTCTTCTTCAAGCCGCATGGTGGCATTTTTGCGGTCGAACATCGACATCTGCAACACTTTCTCTACTTGGAAGCGCAAGCGTTTTGTTTCATCATTGATCACAGAAGCCACGTGTTTCAGGCGCTTATCGCTCTTGCGCACATCGTCGTCGTTGAGCATTTGTGCGGCTATCGAAATGGACGATATGGGCGTTTTGAACTCGTGTGTCATGTTATTGATGAAATCGTTTTTTATCTCACTCAACTTTTTTTGCTTGAATGTCACCACAATGGTGTACACAAACACAATGAGCAAAATAATCGTGAACACAAACGAAGGTATCAAGAAGCGTATCGAAGAAAAAATGTAATCGCTTTTGGTGGGAAAAGTCACGCACAACGAATACTGTTTGTTGGCAGGATCATTGGGAAAAAGCACCTGCGAAAACACGTCACGCTGCTTGCGGGGGGCGTAAGAGTCGGTGCTATACACGAATCCCCCATTGCGGCTCACCACCGCAAACTGATAGGGCAGCGTCACGCCATTGTTTTTCAGCTCGCTTGCCAAATATTCGTTCACCGTGGCCGAGTCGGCCCGCTCGGTAATGGGTCTATCGCTCGACTGGGAGAGAATGGTGAGAATCACTTCGTTCAGCAATCCTTTTTGATAAAGGTATTGGCCCTTTAGTATCTCTTGTTTAGACGAATAGGAATCGCTCAAATCGCGCAAGCGACTCAAGTTGGCTGGACGGGGCATCTGCAACGACTCCACACCCGACGATTTTTCCATGTCGCTTTCGCTATCAAAGTCAAACTTTTTTGTCGTTTTGCCCGATGACGCATAAGCCGCCTCGGCCTCTTGCAAATCTTGGTCGAGATAATATTTAGTTTCGTTCTGCTCCAGCATGACCGAAACTCCATACAGGCTGCGCACCACCAATTCTTTGAATTGCTCATTGCGCATCTTAATCATGTTTTCCATATACATGATTTGCACGGCGAGCAAGCCCATGACGGCAAGTGCCATCACGCCTATCAACAACCATATGGTAGATTTTTTCATCTCGAGAGAATTAACAATTCGCGGCAAAATTAACACTTAAATGTGAAAAAACCAAATGTTTTAGCAAATCTTTTTCAGAAAAGTTGTCTAAACGGACAAATCGAAAGTTTTATGGTATAAAAAACAGGCCGGAACCCCATTTGATTCCGGCCTGTTTAATAAGGGAAATATCTGTGATATTAATCCTCGTCTTGTTTGGATTCTTCGTACTCTTTGAGCAGCTGAGCTTGTACGTCGGTGGGAACGAGCTCGTAGCTTGCAAACTTCATGCTGAAGGATGCGCGGCCACCAGTGATTGAACTGAGCGCTGTGGAGTAGCTCGACATTTCTTTCAAAGGAATCTTGGCTTTGATCTTCTCCATGCCATTCTCGCTCGACATGTCCATCATGATGCCGCGGCGACCCTGCAAGTCGCTTTGCACACCACCCATGCTGTCGCTCGGAAGCAAGATTTCCACGTCATAAACGGGCTCAAGCACTTTAGGATTGGCATTGCGGAAGGCCTCGCTAAAGGCGTTGCGAGCTGCCAAGCGGAACGAGATTTCATTAGAGTCAACCGGGTGCATCTTACCGTCGTAGATGCAAACGCGCACATCGCGAGCATAAGAACCCGTGAGAGGACCTTGCTCCATGCGATCCATAATACCCTTAACGATAGCCGGGATAAAGCGAGCGTCGATAGCACCACCAACGATACAGTTATAAATCACAAGCATACCACCCCACTCCATGGGAATCTCTTGCTTGTCCTTAATGTTCATCTTATATTCTTGGTTGCCGAACTTGTAGGTGTCAGGTTCGGGATCGCCCTCACGATAGGGCTCCACAATCAAGTGCACCTCACCAAACTGACCTGAGCCGCCCGATTGTTTCTTGTGACGATAGTCGGCGCGGGCAGCCTTCGTGATGGTTTCACGATAGGGAATCTTCGGCTCCAGATATTCAACGAGCACCTTGTCATTATTCTCGATGCGCCATTTGAGTGTGCGCAGGTGGAACTCACCCTGCCCCGAAACGATGGTTTGTTTCAATTCCTTAGATTGCTCAATGAGCCAAGTGGGATCTTCCTCGTGCATACGGTTGAGGACTGCGCCCAACTTCTCAATCTCACTCTCATTTTGGGGCTTGATGGCACGCTGATATTTGGGAGCGGGATATTGGATGAAGTCATACATGTGCTCACATCCCTTGTCGTTCAAAGTGTTGCCACGGCGAACGTCTTTCAACTTCACAGTTGCGCCAATATCGCCAGCCACCATTTCATCAACGGCAGTCTTGGTCAGACCACACACTGCATTAAGCTGAGCCACACGTTCTTTTGAGCCACGGTTCATGTTGTTCAAGTCGGTGCCGGCCTTAATTGTGCCCGACATCACTTTGAAATACGACACCTCGCCGATGTGAGGCTCGATAGTGGTCTTGAAGAAGAACAAGCTGATGGGGCCATTCGGATCGAGAGCCACCTCATTGCCTTCGGTATCTGAAACTGCAGGCATTTCATTGGGAGCAGGAACGATGTCGCCCAAAACCTCCAGCATGCGATCGATGCCCATGTTCTTCTCGCCACCTACCGACATGACGGGGATAAGGCTGCAATCAATCAGACCCTTGCGGATGCCTTCAATTATTTCTTCGGTTGAAAGCTCGCCTTCTTCAAGGTATTTCTCCATGAGCGACTCGTCGTTCTCGGCAGCCATTTCAAGGAGATTGGCACGCAGTTCTTCTGCTTTATCGGCAACGCTTGCATCAATATCAGCCACAGTTGCCTTGCCACCGTCAGCACCATAATTGTATTGTTTCATGGTGAGCAGGTCAACGAAGCTCTTGAAGCCGGGGCCACTGGTCACGGGGAATTGAATGGGCACTATCTTGTTGCCAAAAGTTTCAGTGAGCTGGTTAATCACATTGTCAAAATCGCTCTTTTCAGCCTCAAGTTTGTTGATGGCCATAATGAGCGGTTTCTTTATTGAATTGACGGTACGGAACTGGTTGAGGGTACCCACCTCAACGCCATACTGGCCATCAATGAGCATTAGGCCTGCATCGCACACATTGAGGGCGGTCACAATATTGCCCACAAAGTCATCCATACCCGGGCAGTCAAAGAAATTGAGTTTCTTCCCATTGCTTTCAGCGTAGAACAAGGTTGAGAACACAGAGTAGCCATACTCTTTTTCTACGGGGAAGTAGTCGCACACCGTATTACCGGCAGCGATAGTGCCTTTACGGTTTATCACTCCGGTGTTGTGAAGAATAGACTCGGCAAGAGAAGTTTTGCCGGAGCCTTTACCGCCAATGAGAGCGATATTCCTGATTTCGTTAGTTTTATAAACTTTCATTTAATGTTGGAATTATTATAAATTTAATTTAGTTTTCGACGGGTATTGCGCACGAAAAAACTTGCCCATTTAGCAATGGCACGTTTATTCAAGCCACAAAATTACAAATAAGTCGTGACATATCATACAATTTTTCTTTTTTTTTGCGGTGCCCATCTCGAACAAGGCAAATTTCTTATCTTTGCAAACCCAATATGACTCAATTAAGAAAATATTTAGTTGTGACGGCGACCATGCTGGTATGCGTCGCCCTGCTGTTGGCAGCATACGGAGGATGGTTGCGCCCTTCCTCGTTTGGTCCGATACCCGCTTTGGCCGTAATTTCCTATCCTTTTTGGGTAATGCTTGCAGCTATAATGGGCATCGTGCTGTTTGTGGCCCGACAATATAGAAACGGCACGTCACTTCTTGTAGCATTAATTATAACTTGGCCCACTCTCACGGCCAACTATCCATTTTTCAAGTCGCATATTTCAAAAAAGGAAGCAGTAGTGTCTGGCCAAACAACTTTTACACTCATGACTTGGAATGTGGCCGGCTGGGACGAAGATGGAAAAGTTGTCAGAAATCGCGAAAACGACAATATGCGATTCATACTGAATAGTCAGTGCGACATTGTAGTGTTACAAGAAGCCTCTAATCACGGATGGGCCTATGACAACTTCCCTTCAACTCAAATGATGACACCTGAAATCAAGGCAAAATACCCCTATCGGTCACAAAAAGGGAAAATCATACTGCTTTCAAAGTTTCCTTTCGAATCACACACAATTCTTCCACCCGAATTAAATTTTCAGTATCTTGGTTTCATCATCAAATCATATTCTGAGATGGTTTTTGATGTACACATTACAGCGCAGCAAAGCCTTCGCATCGTCGCATGTCATCTCAACTCTTTCAAACTGCACGACGATTTAGTACAAGGACTTGATTATAATGGGAAGTTGTTAGACAAAATGGGTGAATCTTTTTCAAAACGCGAAGCTCATGCCGCTTTGCTGCGCGAAAAAATCGACACCATGCCTTCACCACTTATTCTTTGCGGCGACTTTAACGACGTGCCACAATCTTGTGCTTATCGCATACTAAAATCAAACGACATGACCGACGCGAGAATCGCCTGCGGGCGGTGGAGAGAACCCACATTTCGAGGCCATCACTTGAATTTCGAGATTGACCACATTCTCTATCGAGGTGCCGGCCTAAGAGCCATGGATTATCGTGTGGACAAAGTGGGTATCAGCGACCACTACCCTATCATTACAAAGTTTACTGTCGTTGCCGGCGACGAACAAATCGGTTCATGGGGGGCGCGATAGTTTCCTCAAATATCTTAAAAAAGTCGCGACACATTTTGTTCTTCAAGCGGTTTGCCGTAATTTTGCAAAAAAATGTGCTCCGCACATGACCAACGAACAACGAAATAAGAAATTCATAAAAGATTTTGGAGTATACGCCATCGGGAATCTCGGCTCAAAACTGGTGATGTTTCTGATGGTACCGCTCTATACCTATTTTATCAAAGATCCCGCCGATTACGGCTACTATGATTTGTGCCAAAACTTCTGCCTGATGATGATTCCCATCACCATGCTGCAATTACGTGATGGCGCATTTCGTTTCTTGTTGGGTAGCAATGATGAGGGCGAGAAGAAGCTCATCATCAGCTTCGTAGCACGCACGCTCTTGGCAAGCAATCTGACCGTTGTGGCCCTCACGTCTATCGTGGGTTTCTTCATGCACATTCCTTTCATGTGGCACACCATCGCCCTGTTGCTGGTCATGACTTTATATGAAGTGCAGGCGCAAATTATGCGCGGTCTGGGCAATAACAAGGCTTTTGTTGCCATGGGCATCATCACCTCGCTGGGCATCGGGGTGATGAGCGTGGTGCTTGTGGGCTGGCTGAGATTAGGCATCTTGGGTGTGTTTTGGGCCAACATTGCGAGCCGGCTGCTCTCAATGGTCATTTTGGAACTGAAGACGCACAGCATCGTGGGTCATTTGAATTTTAGAATGCCCACAAATGGTCTTGGCAAGCAAATTTTGCGATATAGTCTGCCTTTGATTCCCACGGCCGTATGCTGGTGGGCCACATCAAATAGTAACCGGTATTTTATCAAGGAGTATTGTGGTCTGGATGCCAACGGTCTTTATGCAATGGCTTCAAAATTTGCCGGCATCATTCTTACTCTATCCATTATTTTCTATCAAACATGGCAAGAAACCGCCATTGTGCAGTATCACAGTAAAGACCGAGACCGTTTTTTCTCCAACATTTTCAACAACTACATTTATGTGTTGGCATTGTTGCTCATCGGCTACACGTTTATTGTAAAAATTTGCTCGGGTTGGCTTGTGGGCGAAACCTATCAGGCCGGAATCAAATATATTTATCCATTAGGAGCGGCCACCGTCCTTTATGCGCTCACGGCTTTCTTTGAGTTGGGTTATCAATGCTCAAAAGAAACAGGCCGCGCCTTGCCCTCGGTAGTCCTAACGGCTTCGGTGTGCCTGCTGCTTAATTTCACGCTCATTCCTACTTTTGGAATTGATGGAGCCATTGCTTCTTCTATCATTGCCTATCTCACGCTCATCACATATAGGTGGATTGAAACTAAAAAGCGATACTACACCATTTCATTTTATCGCGCATCATGGCTGCCTTTAATCATGATGGTGATAAGCGCCGTGCCCTTTGCCAAGACCACAGCCACA
>JAFVCX010000039.1 GCA_017478855.1 Muribaculaceae bacterium
AATCCTACTGCCGGCACGCGGTGGTTGAGCGGGAATGTACTCACAACGATTGAATCCGATTCATAAATCACAGCCGGCCGGGTGCTTATGATGTTGAACCGTAACGTGAACGGCCGTTCGCGGCAAAGGAAATCAATCAAGTCGCCCATGAGGCGGGCGCCGTCGGCAAACGTGTGCACCACCACCTCGCCCGTTTGACCATGCAGAGCCAGCGTGGAAATCAGGCCGGGAAGGCCCAAGCAGTGATCACCATGCAAGTGGCTGATGAAAATGTGGCGCAGGCGAGAAAACTTGAGGTGCTGCCGCTGCATGGCCAACTGCGCGCCTTCGCCACAATCTATCATGAACAGATTGTCGCGCACATTCAGCACTTGGCAGCTGGGACGATGCCGCATGGTGGGTTTTGCCGAGCCGCAACCCAAAATATGGAGGTCATAGCGGGTCATAGTGTAAAACGAAGTTACAAAGTTAGCTAATCACGGGCTAAACAGCCACAAAGAGAAGTGCCTTTTGCACGCGAAAACCAATTATTACACATATTAACATAACTATTTTGTTAATTTTTGAGGATTATTCTTAATTTTAGTGTCGGCACGACCTATTAAGCCTAAAAAACTGCAATGAAGTTCAAATTCACGAAATTTTTCTTCAATAATCCGAGAATTATTTGTTCCTTTGCAGTCTGAATTTGAAGAGAATATATTTTAACAAAAAACTATTAAATTTACAACTATGACCGAAATTGCCGAAAGAGTACAGCAAATTATCGTTGATAAGCTGGGCGTGAGTGAATCAGAAGTAACTCCCGAAGCTACGTTTGCACAGGATCTTGGTGCCGATTCTCTCGACACTGTGGAGCTCATCATGGAGCTTGAGCGCGCTTTTGAAATCAAAATTCCTGAGGACAAAGCCGAAACTATCCAAACCGTAGGCGACGCTATCAGCTACATCGAGAACGCCAAGGCTTAATATCGAGCCTGACATAACTTACACATTTACTCATTCTTCCACATTTATTACTATGGAATTGAAGAGAGTAGTGGTAACAGGTCTGGGTGCCATCACACCCTTGGGACTGGACGTTGACACCACATGGGCCAACGCTCTCAAGGGCATGAGCGGAGCCGGACCTATTACACATTTCGACACTTCTTTGTTTAAGACAAAATTTGCGTGTGAAGTCAAGGGCTTCAATGCTGAAAACTATCTGCTCAACCCGGGCGACCGCCGCGAGCTGAAAGATTTCAAGCGCATGGACCTTTACGCACAATATGCTCTTGCCGCTGCTAAGCAAGCTGTGGACGACAGCGGTCTGATGGCCGAGGGCATCGACCGCGACCAGATTGGCGTGATTTTCTCGTCGGGCATCGGTGGCCTGCACACCTTTGAGGAGCAAGCCGGCTATTATGCCAAGCACGAAGAGGATGGTCCCGCTTATAGCCCCTTCTTCATCCCCACTATGATTGCCGACATCGCAGCCGGGCACATCTCGATGAAATATGGCCTGCGCGGTCCCAACTTTGGTGTCGTTTCGGCTTGTGCCACCTCAACCAACGCCATGATTGATGCCTTCAATTATGTGCGCTTGGGCAAGGCCACAGCCGTTGTCACCGGTGGTGCCGAAGCTCCCATCTTCCCCGCTGGTGTGGGCGGCTTCAACGCAATGAAAGCCCTCTCGACCCGCAACGACAGTCCCGAAACGGCATCACGCCCGTTCAGCGCGTCGCGCGATGGTTTTGTGATGGGCGAAGGCGGCGTGTGCCTCATCTTTGAAGAGCTGGAGCACGCCCTCGCACGCGGAGCCAAGATTTATGGCGAAGTGCTGGGTGGCGGCATGAGTGCCGATGCCTATCACATCACCGCCACCCATCCCGAAGGCTTGGGTGCCAAGCTGGTGATGGAACGTGCGCTGGCCGATGCCAGTCTGAAACCCGAAGATATCGACTACATCAACGTGCATGGCACTTCCACGCCGGTGGGCGACCCCAGCGAGGCAAAAGCCATCGCCACGGTCTTTGGGGAGCATGCCTACAAGCTGAACATCAGCAGCACGAAGTCGATGACTGGCCACATGCTGGGCGCAACAGGTGCCATGGAGGCTGTGTTCAGCCTGCTCGCCTGCCGCGACAATGTGGTGCCTCCCACCATCAACCATGCCGATGGCGACGAGGATGAGAGCCTCGACTATCGCATGAACTTCACCTTCAACAAAGCTCAAGAGCGCGAAGTGAATGTGGCTTTGTCGAACACCTTTGGTTTCGGTGGACACAATGCCAGCATCATCGTAGGCAAATTCAAAGGGTAAACCACACTTCACACAGTGGTGCTGCCCGATGCCATATCACTCATAAAGCTCCTTTTCATCAAGGATAAGGAGCTTTATGTTTATCTGCACTCGGTGTTAGGATTCTATCCGCGCAACATCGAGCTTTATCGGCTTGCGCTGGTGCATCGCAGCAAGCAGGTGAAGTTGCGCGACGGGCAGTGGGCCGACAATGAGCGGCTTGAATACTTGGGTGATGCCGTGCTCGACCTTGTGGTGGCCGATTTTCTCTATAACGCATTTCCTTCGCACAACGAGGGATTTCTCACCTCTACCCGTGCCAAGATAGTGCAGCGCGAGAGCCTCAACCGCGTGGGGCAGGCCATGCGGCTCGAATCGCATGTGCAGGCCGCGGCCCACAGCAATTCACACCACAGTTTCATCGCCGGCAATGCACTCGAGGCCATTGTGGGTGCCATTTATCTCGACAGAGGCTACCATGCTTGCCATCGCTTTATCACACGACGCATCATCAAAGAGCATTTCGACATTGATGAGCTGATTAAAGTGGATCCCAACTACAAATCAAGGCTCATCGAGTGGACGCAAAAGCACCGAGTGAGCATCGATTTTGAACTCGTTGAAACCACTTATGACAAGGACAACAATCCCATCTTCCGCACAGCCGTGATGATTGGCGGCCTTTTTGCCGCCGACGACACGGGTTACAGCAAAAAAGAATCGCATCAAGGAGCCTCTCGAAAGGCCCTTGAAAGACTCGACAGCGACATCAATTTCAAGCAACAAGTGCTTTCGACCGGCTCTGCGTGATGCCCGATGGCACGGAGCCATCCTCTACTAAAAAAATCCTAAATTAGAGGGCAACTGATGGCATTTTCAGCATTTTATTCGTAAATTCGCATTCTGATTGTGGCCATTTGCCGGCACACTCAGCTTTTTCCATGAAACCTATTACCAACATATTGCTTGTGCTCGCACTCATCTGCTATGTGTTCTTGCCTTTCTATGAAATTTCATTTCAAGGCTCGCTCACTGGTTTCAGCTTCACCGCCGGCACCATCACGCAGCGGTTCAGTGTGGGAAACACCCTTTTTGCGCTCATTCCATTCCTCGCCTGTTTCTTGGGCGTGGTGTTCAATAGCTTCAAACATCGTCGGTGGGCACTGGCCTCAATAGTGTGCATCATCGTTGCTCTCTACTTCATGGTGCGCACCGGCCATTATCATGATTACGCCCTCACCCATGCTCCCGATGTGATTCCGGCCGAAGATTTGGGCGAGGGATTTTCGATCCAAAACTTAGGTGTGGGCTACAGCGCAACGCTCGTCATGCTTGTGCTGGCCTTCATTTCATCGATTATTTCTTTAATGCCCTTTAAGTTCAACGAGCGCATTGAGCACGCGGTAGACCAAACCATCGACCACACTCTTGAAGACGTGCGTGCCTTTGGTGCTCGCGTTTCACATGAGGTGAAACACCACCATAAGAACAAGTAAAATCCATTACTCTCTTTTTTGCCGTAAGGATTATCGCAATGCTTTGGGGATGCGAACCGGGCTATTGGGATTGAATCCTGCCGGCTTTGGAACTTTTCCATTGGCCCATGGGGCTGAATCGTTATATTTATAGTTATAGCCGCGGCCATTGTTCTTGAAGTCGAAAATCGCATCGAGCAACTGATGCAGCAAGCCACCCATATCCACACTCACAGGCTGCCCCCATAGGTTAACGGTAGGTGCGAGAATGGGAACGGTGTGCCATGTGCGCGTGTAGGGGTCATAGTAGCGTTGCGCTCCCACATCAAGGCTGAATTTGTCGCTCATCTTGATGTCGAGCGATCCACCGTAGCTTGAAGCTGTAGTAAAAGGTATCGCGCCCACCGACGACGCAACAGGATTGGTGTAGTATTGGCCAAAAGCCTTGAGGGCAAGGCGGTCGTTGAGTCTAAAACGCGCGTTTCCAAACACGCCATAGTCATTCCACGCATCACGCCCAATATGGTATTTATTGCCGCTGATGCCCATGGTGAGCGTCAGATTCTCTCCCACCGGCTGCGTGAGTGATAGGCTGGCACGAGCTATATTACCTAAAGCCGGGTAGCTCTGAAAACTGCCCGAACCGGCAAAATAGCCTTCACCTGCACGTGCGATCACCCCACTGCTCGCCCAGTCACGAGCATAGGGATTCATGGGGAAATGATAATCTTGGGTACTGGGAAACGGTGATATTTTGCCGCTTTCCAAATGCAAGTTCACGCTGTCCAAACTTTCGTGAGCGCGCCACGTCAGGTCTAAGCGAGGCTGCGGCACACGCAGCTCATTCGTGCTGAAAGGTTCCACTGCCGGAGAAACGAAGCGAGGCGAAATGGGCTGCTGCATGATGCGTTCACTCCAGTTTTGTTGCTTATCCCAGTGCAAACGCAACGGCGCAACGTCTTGTGCCATTGCCAGCACACTCACATCACACACGCTCACGGCCAGCAAGCACCGCGTCGTGAATATGGTCAATCGCATAACATTTGTTTTTGCTGACGGGAAGAGCCGTCGTCATAGCGGGTTATCACCACATTAAAACCTTTGTGGGGACGCGGATTCACCTGCCCCATCGCGTTGACATAAGTCGTACCCACAAGGGTTTTATCAGCCGTTATTGGAGCAACAGCCGTAACAACATGTTCATCGGCAGCACTCAAATTCAGTGGGCATACCACAAAATGGGTGCTCAATTCCGAATCGGGATCGGTCAGTACAGGTGAGTGTCGTGCTTGCAACACGGCATCGGTTTTTCGCATCACAACGCCTGCGAATTGATACATCTCGCCATCGGCCGGCACAAAGTCAGATGGCTCGTTATAAGTCATATCCACCTCAAACGCGCCATGCAGTCCCGCTGCATTGGCAATGCCGCCGCCTTCAAGTCGCTGGCCGGCCTTAGGCATGTAAAACGCTTCATTTTCCCACACCACCCAAGTGATTTGAGCCACCTCCATCGGCTTGGGGCGCATGAAGAAATAAGAACGTGCGCCGGAAGCACTTTCTTGCATCACGTCACTATCATAGAAGTTGCCGGCGCAATACACATTACGCGCATAATTAGCCTCGGCCGGCGCGTATTCGGGCTTGGCCGCCACTCTCAGGGTGTAGTTGGTGAGGTCAACGAGTGTGCCGCTTAATGTGCCTCCCTTGATGAGCATATTTTCTTTGCCCATAATGTTTTGCACCCCCACGTCGGTCATGTCGAGCATCAGCCAGTTGTTCTGCTGCCATTCGCCGGTTTGTTGGTGGGCATTAACCATATAATCGATGGTAGAAGTGTCAAATGAGGGTACCTCAATCGCATGAATGCTTTCGGCCAAATCGCGCACCCACGCCACTTGGCGCTCGGGACACACAGCCACCACCTGCAAGTCGTCGGCAATCGTATAAACCTCATCCGTCTTGCCTTCGCGCTCTATTTGCGCCAATGGTTTAGGGGCGTTCTCGTCGACAAACTCAAGGGTGATCGACTTGATGTAGCAAGGCTTGTTGCTTAGCGAAACAACCAGCAAATTGGGATAGGTTTGGGGTGTGGGCACCTCATAAGTGTAGCGGGCGAGTGAGGCCGTGAGGGGTGATTGCTCAAAGGGCCCCACCAAGAAGCCGCCTTCTCCGGAACCGTACAGGCACGCCTGCACCACAATGCGTGCTATCTTTCTATCTTTGATGGCATCGCTTAATCTTAATGAAAACTCTCCGATGTTCTTGTCGTTGCCCAACCTCACGCCCCAATCAAAAGATTGGTAGATTTTCTTGTCATTCAGCCTATTAACCGTGGCCGAGGCCACATTCTCCCGCGTCTCAGGGGTTATGTAGCTCAATAGGTCGGAACCATCCATTATCTCAACGTTGTCGGTCCCATAGTTAAATTCTATGGTGGCCTTATTGGGGTCTTTGAGAGTGTATTGTGCCGTCACTTCCTCGCTCTCCACCTCATTCTCCACCGAGCAGGCCGTGAGTGTAGTGTTTTCAATAATACTGATTAACACCTCATTGGTGGCCGAAACGGTCGTTTCGCCATTCACTACATATTTCAGCGTAGCGTCGGCAGGAGCGGTAATCGTCACTTGGGTGCCCGCAGCCACTTCACCCGATGAGCGTGAGAATACGGGTTGTTCGGGGCGCACAAAAACGTAGGTAGCACTCACCTTATCGCTGGGTTCTTCATGGCCAGATTCGGTGGCCCATGCCGCGAGCGTGAGGCTGAATGCCGCGCGACTCTCGGCATTGATGGCAAAGGGTGCCGTATAGGTCTGCACCGCGTCATCATCTATTTGATAATAAATCGTGCCGCCATTTGGATGTGTGATTTCTACCGTTTGCTTGCCAATGTAATTGCCTGCCGCAAGGCCTATGACGGGCGATGCAGGCTTCTCAGCCGCCGTCTTTTTATAGGTTAACGTGATTTTCGTGATTCGGTTAAAACTCGATGTCGTTGTGAAAGCCACTTGATTCACATCGGTCGTGGCCGTCCACTGATTATTGTCGGCATTATAGGTATCATCACCTATTTTTAATCCCAATTTCTTGTCGTATACATCAAATGAGATCGATTCCAGCGCCCAGCCTTCGGCCGCCTGCACCATCAAATTAACATTTTTCTTCAAAAACAAGTGATACCCGTTGGAATAAGCAAAGGAACAATCACCATCACCAGAGGCAATGATGGTAACCGGACTTTTCGTCAACGGCACATTTTTTACGTAATTGAAATCGCCACTATACAACTCTTTGATTTTCTCTTCAGAACTGAAGTCGAATTCAATGGTTTCGGCATGCATGACCATGGTCATGAGTACCGCTAACAGTAATAGGCTTTGTTTAAACATCTTTTCTTACTTACCTTAACAGGTCGCTCACTTCATCAAGAGTTCCGTCGTTGGGCGAGGGTGCGATGCCCAGCAAATGGCAAAGCAACGGATACACGCACACATTGCGGAATGTGTGCGCGCGCTCGTAACCTTGCTTGAAATCGGGGCCTATGGCACGGAATCCCACCCACATGTCACTACAAGTGTGGTCAAATCCATGCGAGCCGTGCTGGGTGAGCTTGTCGTCACTGAAGTACCAGCCCACATCGGGCAGCACCACCACGTCGCTCATGTTCTCATTGTTGCCATAATGAAGGTATTCGGGCAGCTCACCGCGCTTCCACACGCGCAAGTGATCCACATTTTGCAGTGCCGCCACGATGTCGTTCACATATTTGGGCTTCGAGGCGTTGATGAGCACCGGGAAATCATTGTCAAAGCGAGCAATCCACTCTTTCTTGAGGTACTTTGCGGGAGAGATTTGCCGCTCGGGCGAAAGCCAAGCCATGCCGTGGTCGCCTGTCACAATCAGGTTGACCTGCGCGGCGTGGGGCAGCTGCTGAATGCGCTCCCACATGTCGGCCAGCAAGAGATCCATATATTCCATGGCGCGTCGCGTGGGCCCACAAATGGGGCCATTCAAATGGCCGCTGCGGTCGGGCTGCTCAAAGTAGGCCATCACCAAATGAGGCCGCTCATCCTCGGGCAGCGAGAGCAAACGCACCACCTCATCGGTGCGCTGCGGCAGCGAGATTTGTTGGGTCTGGTAATCGCGCCAGTAGTTGGCGTGCTCACCCTTGATGGCCACGTCACTACCCACCCAAAACACAGTGGCGCTCTTCACTCCTTGTCGCTTGGCCGTTAGCCAAATGGGGTCGCCTCCATAATATTGCGGATCTGAACGAGTTTCGCTGTTTTTCAAGGAGTACACTTTGCCCGTGGCACGCACCAAGAATGTGTTGCTGATAATACCGTGATGGTCGGGGTAAAGCCCTGTGGCCAGTGTGTAGTGATTGGGAAACGTTTTACTGGGGAACGAGGGCATCATCACCGCCTTCACCCCATCGTGCGCCATTTGGTCGAGAAAAGGTGTATTGAAGGCCTCAGGATAATCCCACCTGAACCCATCGAGCGACACAATCACCGTGTAGACGTCGCGCCCAGCAGCCCATGCCACCACGCACCACGCCACCATACAAAATATAGCACAAATTCGTTTCATTATCTTCTACTACCTTTTGCAGCAAAGGTACATATTTTCGAGAAAACAACATGGTTTTTGCCACAAAAAACCATGTTGTTTAATAAAAAAGCCCCATTTATGGCTTTTGTTTTTCCATAAATGGGACTCTTTTTCTATGTTTCCGCTAAGTCAAACCATTATTGGGCTTTTTCGTGCGAGAAGTAGAAGCCGCCGTTCACTTGCGGAGTGCCATTGTAGGTACCCTTAGGGCCAACGATGGTGAGTTTGTCACCAACCTCGATGCCTGCGGTGGCCAGCATGTTCTTGCGGAAGTCACCGGTGGCACCCCAGCCGGGATATGTGCCATAGACATAGAGGCGCGTGTCGCCCGACTTGAGGTAGAGGTTGCCGTAGGTAGCCTGTACAATTTCATCGACGGTACCGGTCACCATGTAGTAGACGCCGGTGTTGTCCTCCTTGGTGAGGAACTCGTCGAGCGAAACTTCGGTCACGACCTTGAGGTCCTCAACGGTGCCCGACACCATCTGAGCGTTATCCTTGTAGGCACCACGTTTGCCCACGACGGTCACGATGTCGCCTGCCTTGGCATTCTCCAGACCCTCGGCACGGTAAATGAGCACGGTACCGCTGTAGTCGCGCACATAGAAGCTCTTGTTTTGCTTATCGCTGGTATATTTCTCGGTGAGGATACCGCTGATACGATACTGGGTGTCGCCCACCTCAGCCGCCAAGAAATCGGCCACCGATGCGGCAATGATAGAGCCCTTCTGGGTGAAAGTTGCTTCGCTGGTATATTCCTTCTTGCCATCGGTGGTTTTGAACACCACGGTCACGTTGCGGTCACCACCCTCGTTGGCTGCGGCGCGGAATTTCACCACGGGTTCGCTGCCGCCGCTAATCGAAACGATCGAAAGCCAGCTCTTGGCTGCCTCGGGAATCTCCACCGAGATGCCGTTGCTGGTCTTGCAACTCAGATTCACGGTCAGCTCACCACCCTCCAAGGGGAATTGTGCGTTTTCGGGGTCGATGCTCTCCACCTTGACCAGTGATTTTTGAATGTCGATCACAGTGACGTTGACCAACTCTACGGTAGTTCCATAGGTAGTCTTGGGACCTTCAACGGTGATGATGTCGCCCACTTCGATGCCCCAAGCGGCAATCGAGTTGTTCTGACCATCCTTGCCGCTCTTGTCCAGCGTACCATAGATGTAGATGGTGCCGGTTTCGTCGGTCAGATACCAGTTGCCATAGACCGTGTTGGCGATGGCAGTCACGGTACCTGTCACGCGATAGGTCTTGCTGTCGGGGCCGGCAATGACCTCGGCACAAGTGGCATCTTCAACCACAGGAAGACCTTGAATAACGTTGATGGTCTGCTGCTTGTCGGCGCAGTTGATGTGCAGCACAGCCGTGCGGCCATCAAGTGTGCTCGAAGCCGAGAAAGTGACTTCGGTCTGTCCGGCGGCACCGGCCTTAGGACTCACGGTGAGCCATGCAGGAATCTCGTCCTCGACAAATGCCCAATTATCGGTAGCGTCGAGCGTGATGCTCGTTGAGCCGCCATTGACATCAATGGCCACGTAAGACGAAGAAACGCGAATCTCATTAAGAAGTGTTGCACTATCGTCGTCGTTGCAGCTGGTGAGTGCCAGAGCAAACAAAGCGATGAATGCAGGAATGAAATATTTGAGTTTCATGTTGTTTTAATGACTTTAAGAATTAGTTGAAGATGTACTTAATACCGATTGAAGCGTTCCAGCACTGACCGATGGCCTTGTTGCGCACAAAGGTCGTGGTGTTGGCGTTGATGGCGGCAGGTGTCGAGAACACTGCGTAGCCGTCGGCATCCACGCCCTCATACTTGAGAATGCGGGCATCTGAACCGATGGCGGGATTCAAATATTTGCTCACGCCCCACTTGCTGTTGAAGAGGTTGAGCACGTTTTTGATGTCGAAGCTCAGTTGCAGGGTGTGCTTAGCACCAGCCACACGGAAAGAGAAGTCGTGCTTGTAGCTCAAGTCCACACGGTGCACCCAAGGGCTGTACAGGCTGTAGCCCTCAGCATATTTGCCTTGATTATTCTTCAGGTAGTTGTTGGCGTGCACATAGCCCATGAAGCGGTCGCGGTCGTCGGTAGTGGCGAAGCGGAACTGGCCGGCCTCAACCTCGGCATCGGTGGGAATATAGAGTGCGTCATAGTTATAGCCATCGCCATTCATGTCGTTGGCCATCATGTAAGAGTAGTTATAACCGCCGCGCCAAGACTCATAAATCAGGCCGTAGTGGTTGCCGCTCTTGTCGTGACCGGTGGCCGAAACCACAAAGCGGTCGGGGGTCACATACTGCGAGTTGTGCAGCTTGATGTGGTTGGGGCCCTCGCTGGTGGGAACGTAGGTGAAGGCACTTTCGGCAGCCGAGCCGGGCATGCCGGTCACCTCTTTGTTCACGATGTGAGTGTAGGCGGCCATCAGGCTGATCCACTCGGCGGGACGAGCGTTCAAAGTCACGTTGGCACTCCAGCCATAGCCACGGTGAGTGTTCTCAAGCACAAATGCCTTGGTGGCAGTGCGGAATCCGGCAGGATAGATGGGGCGGTTATCGGCACCGTTGAAGCGTGCGAAACCGGCCACACTGGGAATACTCCAGTCGCTGATGGTGGTACCCTTGACGGTCTTGTTGAAGATACCCTCAACAGTGGCGGTGAAGGGGAACGACACGGGAATCGTGTAGT
>JAFVCX010000040.1 GCA_017478855.1 Muribaculaceae bacterium
CTTGCCGGTGTAATAGCGGTTGGTGCTGAACATCACCCACTGCCCCCACGAGAGTTCGTCAGCAGTGCCTTTGCCGGAGATGGCTCCGCCATAGGTGCCCGAACCTTCCCAGTTGGCTGCATAGGTATAGAAGTCGCCCTGCGTTGTGCCGCCTTCCCATGCCAGTTGTGGCGCGATGGTAATCGTGGAATCGCTGTTGAGCTTGATCTCAACCGTCTTGCCGTGGTTCCCAAAGTTGGTGACGGCAACGATGTTTTTGCCCGTTTGTTCCACAATCACATTCCACGAAGAGGCGGGATTGGAGTCTTCATAATAGGTCACATCCATTTTGGCGTTGGCCTTGGTCACTTGCGTGCCGTAGGCCGCTACCATGAATTGGTCGGCGTTCTCGCCGCTCTTGACGTAGATGCCCCACCAAGTGTCGATGTTGAGTGTGCCATCATCGGCAATGGTGCCGGTCACGTCCTTTGTGCGGTCGGGTTTGCCGTCGCCGGGGTTCACCGCGCAAATGTCGCAATCGCCATAGGTGTTGTTAACCACGGCCACTTGATTAGGGATGGTGATGGTTTTCGTCTGCAAGTCAACTTTTGCCTTGACGTTCACATTGAGTGTCCAGAAGTTGGCTATCAGCACAGTGTCGTCGGTCACTTTGGTGATTGTCACCGACGAGCCGCCATCGCCCAGTTGCGTTGTGAGAGACTTGTAGGTCATCACGTAGTTGCCGGTAAGGTCATCGATGCTGGCAACTGCTTTGCGAGCCGCTTTGGCGCGCTGCCGCGCTACTGAAGCGTCGCCACTCACTGCTTTGAGGTCGCTGGTGCTGATGGGCCGCGGCTGCACGAGAGCCAATTGGGCATCGGCCACTCCACTGCCACTTTGCTGCACGGGCATCGTGGCCGAAACCGGCTGCTGTGCCCATGCGCTGCCTGCCAGCATTGCGACGACAAGCATGAGAATCAAGGTGTACACTTTTCTCATAAAGCAATCAAAAAAGGGGAATCAAGTTCAGTTCTCAATGCAGGCATGTAGGCTTGTCGTGGCTTCCCCCTTTGGCGGCGGCAGCCGGCGTGCTTGCACTATATATTAATAAGGTGTAATGGGTAAGATTTGGATACCAACTACACCGCAAATGTATCAAAAAATGATAGAATATGCAAGAGAATATCACAAAATCTATGAATTTTGCGAAAAAATGACACCAAAATTAGTTGATGAGTTCAGAATATCATGCGGCGTCGCAGGTAGTGGTCTACCACGATGTTGCAGCGGCATTCGGGCATTTCGCGCAGCAAATTGCGCAAGGGTTGTTGGTGATAGTTGCCGCGCATTTTGCGATAGTCGCGGTGGGCTTTGAGGATGGCTTTGGCGTCGCCCCAGTGCCCTTTGGCAAGTGCCATGCCAAAGGCGAGGGTGTCGAGCAGGCGGCGCACAAACAGCAGCCGCTTGCCCTCGCCGGCAGGGAGGTTTTTGTGCAGCAGGAGCAGATTGTTGCGGAAGTTGAGGTAGGTCTTGCGCGGATTGCCTTGCGGTAGGCTTGCACCGCCCAGATGATAGACACGGCTTTGCGGAATCATGCGAATGTCGCTGTCCATCAGGTGGATGCGCCAGCATAAATCAATCTCTTCCATATGGGCGAAGAAATCTTTGTCGAGTCCGCCGGCTTTCTTGTAGAGATGGGTGCGCACCATCAGGCATGCGCCGCTGGCCCACAGAATGCTGGGTGTGATATGGTCGTATTGCCCGCGGTCGTCTTCAATCGACTCAAAGATGCGCCCCCGGCAATAAGGATAGCCGTGGCAGTCGAGGTAGCCTCCGGCCGCACCGGCATATTCAAACATTTCGCGGCCATCGGGGCGGTCGTGAAGCAGTTTAGGTTGCACAGCACCCACTTCGGAGTGGGCTTCCATGTAGTTATAAAGGGGTTCAAGCCAGCCTTCGGGCGTGCGCACGTCGTTGTTGAGCAGCACCACATAGGGGTGGCTGATGGTGGCGATGGCACGGTTGTAGCCCTCGGCAAAACCATAGTTCTTGTCGAGCGCTATCACTTGCACGCCGGGGAACTCATCACGCAGCACTTGCAAGCTGGCATCGGTGCTTCCGTTATCGGCCACGATGACATCGGCTATTTGCGACGCGGTGTTGGCCACTACGCTGGGCAGATAATGCCGCAGCAGTTTCTCTCCATTCCAGTTTAGTATGACGACGGCTACGGGTTTCATATCACTTGGGCGTCTACGGTGAGGTCGTCGTTGAGCGAAAGGAGCCGCACGTTCACCACGCGGTTGACCAACGCTGCGTCGGGGGCGACGTTCACGCGAATGTAGTTGTCGGTAAATCCGTGCATGGTGGCATCGCCATGCGGCTGCTCCATGAGCACGGGGCGCGTGGTGCCCAAGTAGCCGGCGATGAACTCGCGCTGCTTGCGGTCGCTCAAGGCAATCATGCGTGCCGCCCGCTCTTGCTTCGTCTTTTGGCTGACGACCAGCGGGATGCGTAGGGCATAGGTGCCCGGTCTCTCACTATAAGGAAACACATGCAGGTGCTGCACCGGCAAAGCTGCGATGAAATCGTGGCTTTGCTCGAAAAATTCGTCGGTTTCGCCGCGCGTGCCCACCATCACGTCCACACCGATGAAGCAATCGGGCATGGCTTGGCGGCAGCGGTACACTTTCTCGGCAAAAAGCTCACGGTTATAGTGCCGGCGCATGAGTCGCAGCACCTCGTTGCTGCCACACTGCAAGGGAATGTGGAAATGGGGCATAAAGGCACGCGACCGGGCGCAGAAATCGATGATTTCGTCGGTGAGCAAATCGGGTTCAATCGATGAGATGCGGTATCGTTCTATTTCCTGCACCTCATCCATGAGGCGCAGCAGGTCGATGAGCCGCTCGCCGGTGTTTTTGCCAAAGTCGCCTATGTTCACGCCCGTGAGCACAATTTCTTTTCCTCCCTCTTGGGCCACTTGCCGCACTTGCTGCATGAGTTGCTCAATGGTGCCGCTGCGGCTGCGCCCGCGAGCCATGGGAATGGTGCAATAGCTGCAATAGTAGTCGCAGCCGTCTTGCACTTTGAGCCAATAGCGCGTGCGGTCGCCACGCTCGCATGAGGGGCAGAAGCGGCTAATCTTGGGCGTGTCGGTCACGGCCACGGTGGGCTGGTGGTCGGCCAGCCACTGCTTCACATAGGTGGCGATATCGAGCTTCTGCTCGCTGCCCAACACGATGTCAACGCCCGGAATTTGAGCGATTTCCTGACTTTTAAGCTGGGCGTAACAGCCTGTGACCACCACCAGCGCATGGGGGTAACGCTTGATGAGCGAGCGGATGTGTTGGCGGCATTTGCGGTCGGCCAGATCGGTCACGCTGCAAGTGTTCACCACGCAGAGGTGGGGCTGCTCGTCCTCGGTGGCAGGCACGATGCCCTGTTCGGCCAGCAATTTGCCCAGCGTGGCGGTTTCTGAGAAGTTGAGTTTGCAGCCCAACGTTTCAAATTTCACCCGATATGTGGTTTCGTGCTCCATTGTTAAAAATCAGGCTGCAAAGTTACGCATTTTTTTCAGAAACCGCCACACATCACCCGCCTCTGGCCAAACATGTCGCTGCGATTACAAAAAATAAATTTGCATTTGCGCTCGCCTTGCACTAACGTTGAGGCTGCGCCTCGAAATTAGGCTGCGGCTCGGAAAAGCTCAAATAAATTTGGCTTTTCACTCGCCTTGCACTAATTTTGCAAAATAGAAAAAAAGACGGTCATGATGAAAAAAGCGATAATAGGAACCGTTGTCGCGGCGCTATGGGCCGCGGCGGCGATGGCGCAGATGAAAGTGAACTATGAGGTGGCATTGATGAGTGGCACGGGCAGCGGAAACCTCGCCCCTACCTACATCTCGGCACTGCGAGGCGGCGGCGTCACCCAGCAGCACTATGGAGTGCTTATGGGCTGGGCAGCTCGTGAAGTTGATATCACAAAGCGGCTCTCGTGGGGCGCGGGTGTGGAGCTTTGTGCCGCTGCCACATCGACGACCGACTATGCGCGTTTTGAAGATGGAGCATGGTCGCAGCACGGTGAGCGTCCCTCACACGTGTGGGCCAATCAGGCCTATGTGGAAGGGAAATACCGTGGCGTGCTACTCACGCTGGGCGCGAAGCACTGTGGCTCACTGTTGCTGGACCCTCAGCTCTCCAGTGGTGACCTTATATACAGCGGCAATGCGCGTCCCATGATGGGCGTGAAAGCGGGTTTTTTAAGATTCCAGAATGTGCCGCTCACCCGCGGCTGGCTTCAGGTGAAGGGTGAGGTGGGCTATTATAAGCCCGCCGATGACAGTTGGCTCGAGAATCATTACAATTATTATAATCATTTTCTCACCACCGGCTGGTGGCTGAATTATAAGAACATCTATTTGCGCAGCGACCCCGGCCAGCGATTTAGTGTCACTTTTGGCATGCAGGCCGCTTGCCAGTTTGGTGGCGATAACGTGTTTTATGAGAAGGGCAAGGAGGTGCGCCGAGTGAAGCAAAAGGCCGATGCCGAGGCCTTCTTCAAGGCGCTGGTGCCGGGCAGTGGCGGCAGCAATGCCGGCGACAATTACTACGAAGGCAACCACTTGGGCTCGTGGGATCTGAGCCTTGATTATAACTTGGCGCATCGTCAGTGGCTGCGGGCTTATGTGCAGAAGCCGTGGGAAGATGGTTCCGGCATAGGACTGCGAAATGGCTGGGACGGACTGTATGGTGTGGAGTGGCACACGGGCACAAAATATGTGGAGGCTGCGGTGGTAGAGTATCTTGACCTCACCAACCAAAGTGGCCCCATTCACTGGGCTCCCGGCGACCATGAGGGGACACCGATTACCACCGAAGCCACCGGTGCCGACGATTATTACAACAACTATGCCTTTAACGGCTATCAGGTGCGTGGCATGAGCATCGGGTCGCCTATGGTGCCTTCTTCCATCAATAACTTTGACGGATATATGCGCTTCACCGACACCCGCCTGCGCGGTGTGCATGTGGCAGTGATGGGCGCGCCCAGCTCGCGCTGGTCCTACCGCTTGAAGGGCAGCTACCGCGCCGCGTGGGGCACCCCTTTCATGCCGCGGCAGAAAAAGGCCACCTGCACCTCGCTGATGGCTCAGCTGACCTATACTTTGACCAACCATTGGCGCTGTTCGGCAATCGTTGCGAGCGATCGCGGCAGCTTGTGTGGCGACCGCACGGGCGGTGAGCTGACAATTAGTTATAAGGGCAACCTAACATTTAAGAAAAAATGAAAAAGACACTTGCACTCTTGTGTGGCCTGCTGCTGATGGCCGTCACGGCCTGCACCACCCATAATAATGGTGACATCGACATCTGGTTTGGAACTTGGAGCGTGGAGTCTATCGACGGAAACACCGACTATGGCACGCCGCTCGTGTTTCAGTTTCAATCATCGGTATTCGCCGTGCGCACGACCGGTGATGACTTTCACACCGAGCGTGCCGACTACGGCACGTGGGCCGAGGGTGAGGGAACGCTCGATGTGAATTTCCCCGACCCCACAGTGGCCTATGAACACCTGCTCACCGATGCCGGCTCATTGCATTTTGTGATTGTGAGCCGTGGCACAAAAAAGGTTACCTTGCAAGCCGCTTTTGCCGACAGGCAGGTAACCTATGTGCTAAAAAAACAACCTTAAATAGAGCGAAACCTCAGAAGCGATATTGCACAAAGGCCTCTATCGCCTCATAGCTGGCCAGTCCCAATGCGCTGTAAAGGTCGGCCATAGCCCGATTGCGGTCGATGGAGCGCTCCCAGCTCAACTTGTCGGCATCGCCTTCGCGAATGGGGGCATCATGAATTTGCGACTGATATTTGAGAATGGCATTGCTCTTGAAGTGGAATTCTTCGGGGCTCATGGGCACAGCCATTTCCACATGGTCGATGTCCCATTGTCCCCATTGCCCACGATAAAGCCACACGCGGCATTGAGCCATAAAGGCCCGTTGCTTGAGCTCCTCGATGGCCATGAGCACCGCGTTGGAGGCTCGCTCATGGGTGCCATAAGGGTCGCTCAAGTCATCGGCCACAAAAATCTGATGAGGCTGTATGCGTTCAATCAGTTCTTTCACAGCTTCCACATCGGCCTCTCCCACACGTCCGCGCCCCAGCGCGTCTTGGGTGAAGAAAGGCAAGTTCATCTCATAGATTTGCTGCGGATTCACACCCATGTGCTGGCAGGCCATGACGCTCTCGCATAAAAAGATTTGCCCCTTGATGTAGCGAATGTGCTCGTTGTCGGGGTCGCCCGGTGCCTTTTGGGCAATGTATTCGCGAATGCTGCGGCGCATGTCGTTGCTGGAGGGCTGCGCGATGCCATAGTTGCGGGCAATGCGCTCATTGAGCATCACGGTACGCAGAATGTCCTCGTCGCTCACAGCCACATCGCCGTTGGTTTCGATGGCCACATGCACGTCGTGCCCTTGCTGCACCAAGCGGCGCAGCGTGCCGCCCATCGACACCACCACATCGTCGGGGTGAGGGCTGAAGATGAGCACGCGCTTGGGGTGTGGCTCGGCACGCTCGGGGCGATAGGTGTCGTCGGCGTTGGGCTTGCCTCCGGGCCAACCGGTGATGGTGTGCTGCAAATCATTGAAGATGATGATATTCACATTGTAGGCACTGCCATAAAGAGCCACCAGCTCGCTCAGGCCATACTCGTTGTAGTCTTTGTTGGTGAGCTTCAGGATGGGTTTCTTGGTCTGCTGTGCCAGCCACACGATGGCGCGGCGAATGAGGTAGTCGCTCCACTGGCAGGAAGTGACGCGCCACGGATAGCTGATGCGCGTGAGGCGCGAAGCCGCTTCGAGATCCACAATCACTTTGGTGCTATGGTGCATTTGCAGAAATGAGGCCGGGGCCATGTCGGTCACTTTTCCCTCCACGGTGTTGCTCACGGCCGGTGCGCTGTCCTCACCCCACGCCACGGCAATGATGTGCTTGGCTGCCATGAGGTTGCTGATGCCGAGTGTGACGGCGGTGAGTGGCGCGTTCTCGCGCTGGAAGGCTTCGGCCACCCGCAGGCGTGAATCGTCACCCAGAAGCATGAGCCGGCAGGTGCTGTTCATGGGAGAACCCGGCTCGTTGAATGCCAGCGAACCCACTTTGGTCAGCTCGCACACCACAAGGTCGAGCCCGCCATAATCGCTGATTTCGGCTTCATAGGCTTTGCACAGTTTGTGCACATTTTCCTGCGTGGCCTCTTGGCTGAAGGTGTGAATGTTGTCGGGCTCAATGTCTACTTTGTTGAACAGATGGCGTTTGAGCCTGACGAATGTGCTCTGCTCGTCGCCTTCCACCACGCCAAGTCCCAGCTCGCTGATGTTGAAGGCAATCACATGCGAAAAACTCACCTTGTCGGCAAAATAGAGCTTCACCAACTCGTCGTAGACTTTGAGGGCACATTTGCCTGCTCCGAAACCGATCACGCAGCGACCTTTCTCGCGCACGTTGCGCTCGATGTGGTGTGCCACGTCGAGGGCGGCATCGGTGGCACCTTCATCGGTGGTTTCGACTACTTTGGTGTAGACTTTTTCAAACCGCGTGAGCGAGGCCAATTCCAGCTCGCTTTCGGGGCGATAATACCGCTTCGACACTTGGTCGAGCCTAATGTGGGAACTTAAATCGGTGGTCATGTCGTTTCCTCCCTGTTCTTTTGGTTGCGTTTGTGGCGCGGAAAAATGTTGTCGTAGATAAACTGTGTGGCACCCAAGTGAGTGCGAATGTAGTTGCCGGCGATTTGGCCGGCACGTTGCCGTTGAGCGGGATTGCAGCACAAATCCTGCATCACACGGTTGAAGTCCTCGGGGCCGTTCACTTCAAAGGCACCGCCGCAGGCAATCAGGTCGTTGGCCTCGCGAAACTTGGCATGCTTGGGGCCAAAGATAACGGGAATGCCATAGACGGCGGCCTCATTTACATTGTGAATGCCTGCACCGAAACCTCCACCCACCATAGCGATTTGCCCATAGCGATAGAGCGACGACAACATGCCGAAGCTGTCAATCACAAGGCAGCTCAGCTGGCTGGCCTGCTGGGGTGAGGTGGTGCTGAAGAGCGCGGCTGCGCGGCGTGAGCAAGCCATGATGGAGAGCAGCCGCTCGCGGTCGAACTCATGGGGAGCGATGATGAGTTTCATGCCCTCATGGGTGTTGAAATAGTCGATGATGAGTTGTTCGTCGGGTTCCCATGAGCTGCCCACCACCACCGTGAGCGGAGAGTTGGCCGTAAAGGCATCGATGGTGGGAAACTGCTTGGTTTGTTCGCAAATGTGTGCCACGCGGTCGAAGCGCGTGTCGCCGCTCACCTCTACTTGGCGCACCCCTATGTTTTGCAGCAGCTGCCGCGATTCCTCGTTTTGCACAAAGATGGTGGTGTAGCAATGCAGCATGGCGCGGAACATGCCTCCCCACGGCCTGAAGAACACCTGCCCCGGGCGGAAGATGGCCGATACGATATAGGTGGGAATGCCACGTCGCTTCAAGGCCATCAGATAGTTTCCCCAGAACTCGTATTTCACAAAAATGGCCATGGTGGGCTTGACGAAGTCGAGAAACTGGCCCACGTTGCGCGGCAGGTCAAAAGGCAGATAGCACACGGCATTCACGCCCTGATAATTCTTGCGCACCTCGTAGCCCGATGGCGAGAAAAACGACAGCACGATGCGTGCTTCGGGGTCGTTGCGCTTAATCATCTCGATGAGTGGCCGGCCTTGCTCAAACTCGCCCAGCGAGGCGGCGTGAACCCAGATGTAACCTCCGGCGGGGTCGAGCTGCTCGCGCAGTCGCTTGAAAGTTTCGCGTTGACCTTTCAGCATCATGCGTGCTTTGCGGTTGCGCACCGATGCCACTTTCACCGCCAGTCGGTAGGCCGAGATGCCTATGTTGTAGATTAAGTCCATGTAGATATCGTAAGGTTAAAATGCAGGTTGGCAGAGGTTGTTGAGTGTTGTGTTTTTCCGGTTGTGATTTTGGTCAATGAAAAAGCGACAGCTCAGTTGCTGCCAAAAGCCGGTGGTGCGGTCGTTGGCATGCAAGGTGAGCACGGCGCTCAAATCCACATGCCGGTTTTGCACGATGTGTGCCCGCACGTCGGTGCGGCTATATGTTTTGCTGCGAAAATAGGGGTCGCCCAAGTTCAGCTCGCTGCCATAACGGTCATAGAGGGGAAACAAATCTTTGCCCACAAAGAGCATTTCGCTGGCTTCAAATTTGCGCCATGCCACCCGGGCTGTGCCTATGAATCCGCAGGGCGTGTGCCACTTGTGGTCGCCACGGTCGCGTTGCAGCTGAATGATGGCTCCCGCATTGGCTCGCACTCGTACCCTACTGTCGTTGTTGTCGTAGAAAAACAGCGGATTGACGGTGCCATCGTCCACCACACATTCGCCCTCGGGCGCGTCATAGCGTTTGGCCAAGTGGTTATATTGAGCAAAACCGCCCACGCCCCAATGCCGGTGAAAATTCCACTGGCCGCTCACCAGCACGTTGAAGGCTTCGCGGCGAGTGTGGCTGCGCAGCTGTCGCCAGTCGAGCATGGCCCGGAATTGCGAACGGGTGGTATGCCAGTCCACCACCACACCACGCACGTGGGGCGTGCAATAGCTCATGGAGTCGCTCCACAAATAGGTGGGCAGCTCCCGCACGAGGGGCACCATGCCCATGGCCAGCGATGTGTTGGAACGCGTGAACTGATAGTAAAGCGCGGGCAGCACCTTGTAGCCGTCAAGCCTGTCGTTCACGGGCTGATACCACGACGCTCCTCCCATGATGCGATGGGCGGCAAAGTCGGTGGTAAACTCCACGCCGCCTTTGGCTGTGAGGCGCGTGAAGAAAAAGGTTTGGTCGGGAGTCTGCTCGTCGCCGCCCTCACGGTTGTTGAAGAGCACGTTCATGTCCACGTCCCACACCAGCCGCTCTTGTGCCACGATGGGCAGCGCGAGCAGCAGCGTCACAAAAAATGTCAGCCACTTATTGTGCATCGCCTATGGGCTGAATGGTTTCGATGCCGCGCTCAATGCGGGCAATGGTTTCCTCTTTGCCCAGCAGCTCGGTGATGAGAAACATGTGCGGGCCTTTGCACTCGCCCACCACCGTGAGGCGGAAAGCGTTCATCACGTTGCCCATGTGCAGCTCGTGGTCTTTGATCCACTGCAGCACGATGGGCTCGCTGGCCTCGGCCGAGAAGTCGTCGATGCCGCGCAGCACCTCTATGAGTTGGCGCATGATTTGAGGCGTATCGGCTTTCCAGCGTTTGCGCACGTCTTTTTCGGCATAGCTGGTGGGCGCTTCGAAGAAGAAGCGGGTATTGTCCCAAAGCTCTCCCACAAAGTTGACGCGGCCTTTCACCATGCCCACGGCGCGTGCGATATATTGGGCCGAAAAAGCACTGGCATCGCAATGCTGGGCCAGCACTGGCGTGAAGAGTTGTGCCAGTTGCTCATCGGGCATGTTCATGAGATATTCATGGTTGAACCATTTGCCTTTCTCGTAGTCAAACTTGGCTCCTTTCTTTGAGCAATGTTCAAAAGAAAATTCGTTGATGAGCTCTTGCATCGTGAACATTTCGCGGTCATCGCCCGGATTCCAGCCGAGTAGGGCAAGGAAGTTGACCACGGCTTGCGGCAGGTAGCCACGCTCGCGATACCCGCTGCTCACCTCGCCGCTCTTGGGATCATGCCACTCGAGCGGGAACACGGGGAATCCCAGCCGGTCGCCGTCGCGTTTGCTCAATTTGCCTTTTCCGTCGGGCTTGAGCAGCAAGGGCAGATGCACAAATTGCGGCATGGTGTCGGCCCAGCCCAGAGCCTCGTAGAGCAGCACATGCAGCGGTGCGCTGGGCAACCACTCCTCGCCGCGAATCACATGGGTGACGCGCATCAGGTGGTCGTCCACAATGTTGGCAAGGTGATAGGTGGGCAGGTCGTCGGCGCTTTTGTAGAGCACTTTGTCGTCGAGCACGCTCGAATGGATGGTCACCAGCCCGCGAATCAGGTCGTTCACTTCCACATCTCGGTCGGGCTCAATCTTGAAGCGCACCACATATTTCTCACCGCTTTCGATGCGTTGCTGCACTTCTTGCGCTGGCAGCGTGAGCGAGTTGCTCATGAGCAGACGCGTGGAAGCGTCGTACTGAAAATTCTTGATTTCGGCGCGTTTGGCTTCAAGCTGTTCGGGTGTGTCGAAGGCCACATAGGCTTTGCCGTCGTCGAGCAGCTGCTTCACATAGCGGCGGTAGATGTCGCGACGCTCACTTTGCTTGTAGGGGCCATAGTCGCCACCTTCTTTCACGCCCTCGTCAATTTCTATGCCCAGCCACTGCAGGGCCTCGTTGATATATTCTTCGGCTCCGGGCACAAAGCGGGTGGAATCGGTATCCTCGATGCGCAGAATCATCTTTCCGTCCTTTTGGCGGGCAAAAAGATAGTTATACAATGCGGTGCGCACCCCTCCAATGTGGAGCGGCCCGGTGGGTGACGGTGCAAAACGCACTCTGACTTCTTGTGTCATATCGAATTAATGCGGTTGTGAGTTAACGTAATTAAATAACTTGCAAATATAAAGAAAGTTATTGAAATACCCACAATCGCGAGCGTGTTCTCTGTGTAGCGAATAGATGTGTTTTTTGCCAAAATCTTGCGATAAACACGTTAAATGGCGGGTGATGTGGCTGGCGCACAAAAAGATGGCTGCGAGAAAAATCTTTTCTCGCAGCCATAGTCGTTTGGCAGGCCGAGGGCTTATTTGCTCATCTCAAAGCCCACGCGCACGCCGTCGATGTCTTTGCTCATGTTGCCCACCGTTTGCAGAATGCTGTTGCCCGACAGGGCTGCCGCCGTTTGCAGCAACGTGACCAGTTTTTTCGACTCAAAAGTGAGAGCCAGTCCCGAGCTGGTGCGAGTGATGTAGGCCGTGCTGCTCACAAGCATCGTCTTGAGTTGCAAGGCTCCCGAACTTGGGTCGTAGGTGTAGGTGCCACTAAAGGGAATGCCTTTTATTTTTGCGCTGAACTGACCGTCGGCAGTGAATGTGAATTGCGTGTTTTGCGACGACACGCCTATGCCGTCGTAGGCCGTTTTGAGTTTTTCTTTCACGTTGGCGGCCGCCACGGTGCCACCGGCCTTCGAGAGCAGATTCTCGCTGGTGAAAGCGCAGCCGGGGCCGCTGTAATACCATGTGCCTATGAGTGCTTGCTGGTCGATTTTCACATAGCCGATCACCATGTCGAGCAGGCCTTGTGCGCTATTGGCATTCACCACCGAGCCCAGCACGCCGCCCAACAGGTCGCCCAGCCCGGTGTTGCCGGTAGCGGTTCCGCTCTGCATCATGCTGCCACAGCTTGTGGCCATCATGGCCACCGCAGCGGTGGCCGTAAGTAATAATTTTTTCATCGTTCTGTTTGTTTTTTTTGATTCTTTTTCGGTCGCAAAAATACGCAAAAAATGCTGACGGTGTTTTTTTTAGGAAAAACTTTTTGCCACCCTCGCACTAAAAGCCCCAGTGCAGTTTGTGGCGCAAGGTGGAGGCGAAGTGATGGCCGCGCCGCACGATTACCCGCACCTTGATCGGAGCCTCGCTGATGGTGACCATCGAGCCGGAGGGGCACGTAAACGCCTCGCCGTCCACACTCACTTGATAGTAGTCGGCTCGGGTGCGGGTGACGATGCTCACCACCGATGTCATGGGAATCACCAGTGGCCGCATCGTGAGCGAGTGGGGTGAAAGGGGCGAGAGTGCCATGCACTGTGTGGTGGGTTCCAGAATGGGACCTCCGGCGCTCAGGTTGTAGGCGGTGCTGCCCGTGGGCGTACACACCACCAGCCCGTCGCCCTTATAGGTGGTGAGTGGCTGTCCTTGCAGGGTGGTTTCCATCTCAATCATGCTCGATGTGTCTTGGCGCAAGATGGCCACATCGTTGAGCGCATAAGGATGCTCAATCTCCACGCCCTCGCACCGCACTTGCAGCATGGAGCGCAGCTGCACCTTGCAGTCGCCGCTCAGCAGCTCGCTGATGGCTTCGGGGGCATCGCTGAGGCTGCATGCCGCCAGATAGCCCAGATGTCCCGCGTTGATGCCCATGATGGGGATGCCCAGCTGCGCCACCCACATCACGGTGGTGAGAAAGGTGCCGTCGCCACCCAAGCTCAGCGCCGCGTCGATGTCGCCGGGCAAATCGTGGGCTTGTGCCTGCTGCACCTCACGGGAGAGCGTGTGGCGGCTGCTGTTCAGGTAGCGGTAGAAATCGCTTTCCACCACCACGTTCACTTGCCGCGCGAGCAACCCGTCGATGAGCTGCACGATGGCGGGCAAATTGCTTTCTTGATGGTCATTTCCGAATAAAATCAGTTTCATGGGGCGCAGTTTTTGCGGGTTTGCCAAAGAAAAAAGGGACTTTTGAGGGATTTTAGTAGTTTTTTACTTTTTTATCCCAATATTTCCCATTAATTTTGCAAAATTACTGCAAGCCGAGCGCAAAAGCAAATTTATTTGCGTTTTGCCGAGGCGCGATGTGGCCAAGAGAGTGCCCAAACAGATTGATAAAAGAATTATTGCAAACAAAACCGCTGTGACCCTTCATCGGGAGCACAGCACAACGAAGCCCGAAAAGTTTTTCTGATAAGATGACGAATTTGAGCGTAAACATCAACAAAGTTGCCACCCTGCGCAATGCTCGCGGAGGCAATGTGCCATGCGTGGAAACGGTGGCGCAAGATTGTGAAAAGTTTGGAGCCGACGGCATCACCGTGCATCCGCGTCCCGACGAGCGGCACATTCGGCGAGCCGACGTGTATGCTCTGCGTCCGCTGGTGCACACCGAGTTCAACATCGAGGGCTACCCCGATGAGGAGTTCATGAAACTGGTGCTCATGGTCAAGCCCGAGCAAGTCACACTCGTGCCCGACGCTCCGGGTGTGCTCACCTCAAGTGCCGGCTGGAAGGTGGAACCTAATATGGACTTCCTCACCGGCATCGTCGACCGCTTGAAAGAGGCGGGCATCCGCACCAGCATCTTTGTGGGAACCGATGTGGATAACATTCGTGCCGCCGCCCGCACCGGTGCCGACCGCGTGGAGCTTTACACCGGCCCTTATGCCGAGCGGTTTCACGACGACCCCGATGCCGCCATTGCCCCCTATGTGGAGGCGGCCGAGGCAGCACGCAAGTCGGGGTTGGGCTTGAACGCCGGCCATGATTTGAGTCTCGACAACCTGCGCTTCTTCAAGCAGCATGTGCCGCACTTGGCCGAGGTGTCCATAGGTCACCAGCTCATTGCCGACTCGCTCTACATGGGCTTGGAGGCCACCATCCGAGCTTATAAGGAGGCTCTGCGAACCGAATAAATTATTAACACTCAAAAATAAAAGATTACAGTAATGTCAATTCTCAGCATGATTCTTGCGCAAGTGCCCGCAGCTGCCGACACGGTGGCTCAACCGCTTGCCGACACGATGACACAGGCCGCCACTGCTGCGGCTGCTCCTGTGGCTGCGGCTGCCGATGCCGCCGCTCCGGTGGTGAAAGACCTCTCGGTGTGGAACCTGACCATGGCCGGTGGCTGGCTCATGATTCCGCTGGCTTTGCTGGCGGTGGTGAGCATCTACATTTTCTTTGAACGCCTGTTTGCCATCAATAAGGCTTCGCGCGAAGACGCCGCCTTCATGGAGAGAATCAAGAATTTCATCCATCAGGGCGATGTAGACAACGCCATGCGCTTGTGTAAAGACACCGATACGCCCATCGCACGCATGATAGAGAAAGGTGTGAGCCGCATTGGCCGCCCCATGAACGATGTGCTCGTGGCGGTGGAAAACGTGGGCAACATGGAGATTGCCAAGCTCGAAAAAGGCTTTAACTGGCTGGCCACCACCGCAGCCGGTGCGCCCATGATAGGTTTCTTGGGCACCGTTACGGGTATGGTACAGGCTTTCTTCCAGCTCGCCAGCGCAGGAGCCAATAGCAACGTCACCATCTTGGCCAGCGGCATCTATGAGGCACTGGTCACCACGGTGGGCGGTCTGATTGTGGGTATCATCGCGTTGTTTGCCTACAACTATCTTACCAGCCGTGTGAATAAGGTGATGAATAAACTGGAAGGAAAATCAATGGAATTTATGGACTTGCTCAACGAGCCGGCCAAGTAAAACACCATCACAGCTATGGCATTGAAACGACAACACGAAACCTTGTCAATGTTCAGCATGGCCTCGATGACCGACGTCATCTTTCTGCTGCTCATCTTCTTCATGGTCACCAGCACCTTTGTGCTGCCCTCGGCCATGGAGGTGAACTTGCCGCAAAGCGGACAGCAGACGACGCTCAAGCCCACCACGCGCATCTATATGGACAAGGAAATGAATATGTTTGCCACGCAGGGCGACAGCATCAGCGAGGGCGAACTCATGCCGCTGCCACCTGAGCAGCTGGTGACTTTCATGCAAACCGTGCGTGCGGCCAACCCCGATGAGTTTGTCGCGCTCTATGCCGATGAGGAAGTGCCTTATGGCCGCATCGTCGACATCCTCGACAAAGGGTCGAAAAACGGATTGAAGATTGTCTTGGCCACCAAACCGGCATCGGCCACCTATGCCGCCCCCGAACCCGAAACGGCTCCCGAGGCGACCCCGGCCGAGCCAGTTCTCCCTAATAATTCTGCACGATGAACAATAATCGCAAGAATGAAATAACGGCCTTCTTGATTACCCTGCTGCTCACTGGCGGCACGGTGCTCGTCATGGTCAACTCCTATCTGCACTTTGTGTGGCCACCGCAAGAACAGGTGATGTTGCAGCAAGACTCCATCATGTTCGGCGGCGAGTTTGTGATGCTGGGCAACATGCCCGATCCCACTCAAAGCGATGAGATGGATGCCGAGGCACTGGCCCCGTCGGATGTGACAGCCGACCTGCCCGATGTGGCCGGCGACGACATGGACGATGCCGGGCCGGCGGCCCAAGAGCCGAAACCTTTGGTGACGGCCACGCGCGAGTCGCCCATGAAGGTCAAGGAGAAGCCCAAAGAGGAGAAACCCAAGAAAACCGGCCCTGCGGTGGCCAAAAACGAAGACTCCAAGCAAGAGAAGGTGAAGCGAGGCAAGGAAACCGCCACGCAAACCGATCGTGTGGCCAGCGCTTTTGGCAAGAGTGCCGGCAAGGGGTCGGGCAAGCAGGGCAGTCCCGATGGCAACAGCGATGTGGGTGCCACCGTCGGCAAACCGGGCATCGGTGGCCTTGTGGGCTACACGCTTGAATACTGGGCACGTCCCCACAGCAAATGGGTAGGCACGGTCACGGTGCGAGTGCGGGTGAGCAATCGAGGTAAAGTGCTTGAGGCACACGCTATCAACGCCACCGGAGAGCTTGCCAGCCATGCCGAAGTGAAGCGCGATTGCGAAGAAAAAGCGTTAAAGAGTGCATTCTCGGTTCCTAAAAACACTACCACCGAAGGCATCGGCACCATTACCTATCGCTTCATATAAGTGTTTGGCGGCTTAACGCCGCGCTCATCACACATAAGCTATGCGCCCAAGACCATTATTTCGGTCTTGGGCGCATCAGTTTCTGTTCCCGAAACGTTCACGAGATCACGATGCGGCTCGAAGTAGCGTCGCCGGCGTTGCGTTCAACCTTGATGACGGTGAGAATATTGTCTTTAAGCGATTCCACGTGGCTGATGATGCCCACTCGCCGTCCGCCGGCCTGACGCAAATTGCGCAAAGTGGCCATCACGCGCTCCAAGCAGTGAGGGTCGAGCGAACCGAACCCTTCGTCTATAAACAGAGTGTCCACGCTACCTCGCCCAACGCGCATTTGCGACAAGGCCAGAGCCAAAGCCAATGCGGCCATGAATCCCTCGCCACCCGAAAAGGTGTTGACCGAGCTGATTTCGCCGGTGATGTTGTCCTGCAGCAAGATGGTGAGAGAGTCGTTCTGGCAAGTGAGGGTGTAGCGGTTGCCAAACTGGCGCATATACACATTGGCCTTGTGCAGCAGGTCGCCCAGCACAAAACTTTGAGCCACTTTGCGAAATCGCCCTCCGTCGGCACCGCCCAAGTGAGCGTCGAGCCGCTCCCACCGGTGGGTTTCGGTGCGCAGTTGCTCTTCCTTCTCTTTAAGGTCGTGCAGTCGCTGCCGGTTTTGGTCGTCGGTGGCCAGTTGTTGTTGCAGTTGCCCCCATGTGGTGGTAGCATTGGCAATCTGTTCTTCGGCTTGTCGGCTTTGTGCTTGCAAATCCTTGAGGGTGACGGTGCGGTCTTGGGTGAGTTGCCATGCCGCATCGCGATGAGCGACAAGTTGCTCACGCTGATCCAGCACTTGCTGGTGCCATCGCTCAAAGGCGCTCGCGTGCCGTGCGAGCCGTTGCGCCAAATCTTCGGTTTGCGTGGGGACGACGGTTGCAAGGTGCCTGCCCTCGGCAAGCACGCTGAGCGTGTCCATCGTCTGCCGCATGTGTTTCAAGGAGGCAAGGTCGGTGGCAAGCTCACGCTCTAACTGATCTTTTTGCTGCACTTGCGAGGAGAATCTGCCGGCGGCTTCTTGCAGGCGGGTCACAAACTGTGCCGGCTCTTTCTGCCACATTGCCTGCCAATGGTCGCCGTGATACATTTCGTCAAGGCGGCTGCGTGTGAGGGATATGTGCTGCGTGAGCCGTTCCGTGACCAACCGGTTTTGCTCCACCGCGTGCTGGTCTTGTTCTACGCGCCGCTGCGCTTCGGTGGCAAGGATGCGC
The DNA here is from genome assembly GCA_017478855.1 of Muribaculaceae bacterium. Taxonomy (GTDB): domain Bacteria; phylum Bacteroidota; class Bacteroidia; order Bacteroidales; family Muribaculaceae; genus Sodaliphilus. The sequence goes on from JAFVCX010000040.1 coordinate 17,765, forward strand.
TTGGCGTCAAGGTTTTGCTGTGCCGCTGCTTCTTGCTTGCGAGCCTGCTGCTCGACTTGCCGTGCGGCGGCAATCAGTTTGCCTCGTGTGGCGAGCCTGTTCAGTTGCTCTTGCCGCAAGACTTCTTCTTGTGTCATCCATTCGGCCATTTCGCGCGTGGAGTCATAGCCCAAAGGCGCGAGTTCTCGTTGCAAAGCGCTCAGCTCCTCTTCAAGCGAGGCCTGCCAGCGCTCGGTTTCTTGCTCGGCGCGTTTCATGTCGGCTCCCAACTGCTTGATGCGTTCCTGCTTGGCCACCAAAGTACGATTTTGCTGCTCTTGCGCCTGTCGCGCCCGCTCAAGATTCTCTTGCAATGGATGCAGGGGAACAGAGAAATCTGTGTCATGCAGGGCGTGTGGAATGATCTGTCCGCACACGGGGCAAGCGTCGCCGGCTTCCAGCTGGGCGCGAGCCTGTTGTGCCCACTCGTCGAGCGAAAGCTGCGTCTTGCTGAGCAAGGTTTGTGCCTGTGTGAATTGCTCTTGGGCAGCGGCAACGCTTCGCTCGGTTGCGGCCAGCGTGCCCCTTTCCTCGTTCAGCTGCGAGGCGAGTTTGTCCGCTCGTTTTTGTGCTTCTTGACGCAGCTTTTTGTGGTCGCTTAGTTGCTGCCACGAGGCACGGGCTTGGATGAGGCGGTTTTTCCGCTCATGAACGCTGTGCAGATTTTGGTCATACCCATCAGGGTCAAGCCGCTGCAATTCGCTGATGGCCTGTGCGGTTGCGGCTTGCCGCGCCTTGAGGGCCTGTTCGGCTTTTTGTTGCTCTTGATGGGCTTCGCCCAGCTGCTGCCGGTGTTGGGGCATCACTTCTTGCTGCAAACTCTGCAGCTTGTGGCGTAGCTCCTCCAGCTCATCAAGGCTTTTGCTCATGCCGGCCAACTGCTCCACAATCTGCTCGCATTTCTCATAGATGGCGCGGTGACTCTCTTGCGCGGCGAGTTGTTCCCGCAAGGCGGCGAGCTGCGCCCCTTTCAGACTGTGATGCCGCTCTTGCCAAGCGAGGCCGCATTGCAGGGCATGATGTTCGACCTGCAACGGCAGCTCCTTTTGCTGCAGTTCTTGCAGCTGTTTCTCGGCGGCGAGGGCATCTTCAAAGTGCTTCAAGGCTTCGAGGGTGACCTGTTGCCGTTTTTTGACCGTCAGCAGTTCTGTTTGCAGCTGCGATGAGGCGTTGGTCAGGTTTATCCGCTCCTCATCGGTGAGAAACGTGATGCCTTGCATCCGGGCTTTCATCAGTTCATGATTCTTGACGGCTTGGCTGTAACGCTCGTGAATGTCGCGCCCTATGGCCGAGAAAATGCCCGTGTGGGTAAGCATTTCCAAAATGGAGGCCTTGTCACTCTCGCTGGCGTTGATAAACCGGCTGAACTGGCCTTGCGCCAGCATCACCGTGCGGCAAAACTGCCCGAAGTCAAGCCCCACGGCGCGATGCTGAATCTCATCGCCTATGGCGCTCTCTTTGCTCCACACCTCATGGGTGTCGTGCCGCTGGAGCGACCACACCACGTTTTGCAGTTTGCCGTCGGGCTTTTTGTGGGCACGCTGCAAGGCCCATGTGGCTGTGTAGGTGGCCTCGTTTGAGCCGATGAAGGTGAAACTCACCATGCACTCGCCGGTGCCGCGTCGCATGAGTTGCTTCACGTCGGTCACGGCCAGTTTTTGATTTTTGCCGGCATTGAACGATTCGCGCTTGCCGCCATTCAGTCGGGGCGTGGTTTTGTAGAGCGCGAGGCAAATGCAGTCGAGGATGGTCGATTTGCCGGCTCCCGTGGGACCGCTGATTAAAAACAGCGGTTCGTGGGCCAGTGGGGCGGCCGCGAAATCGAGGTCGGCATCTTTTATCGACGCGATATTGTGAATGATGAGGCGACCAAACTTCATGGCTGTTCTTGCGTTTGATGTTGCTGAATCACCTGTTTGAGCAGGGCGGCGTGTTCTTCGTCAAGGGGTGTGCCCATCGCTGTGAAATAGCGGGTGGCCACATCCAAAGGGCTCATTTGCTTGAAGTCCTCGAGCGACACGGCATCGGTTTGGGTGTTTGCCGGTGCCGCTGAGGTTTTGCGAATCTCGCAAAACCGAAGGAGGCTTCCGTCGAGAACTTCGGCGGCACGCTGGCGCGCGTCGCCCGGCAAGAAACCGTCGGCCAGCACGTTGAGCCTGATATAGGCCGGTTGCGTGTGCGGCAGGTCGTGCAGCTGCCGCATCGCTTCGTCGAGGGGTGCTGGTTGCATGGGCAGGGTGGAGAGGGCCATGAGCGGCTCAATCTTTTGGGTGATGATGCTTGGCTCGTGATGACCGTCGAGGTTCACGATGCTCACCGAGTGTTCATAATCTTCATCAAAGCTCAAAGCCATTGGCGAGCCGCAATAGCGTGCCCGGCTCCGGCTGCCGGCCAGCGTGTGCGGGTGGTGAATGTGCCCCAATGCCAAGTAGTCATACTCGCCACGCAGCTCGCCGAGCGGCACATAGTCGATGTTGCCGATAGCTGTGGCGTCATCGTCGGCCACGGCAAGGTTGCCGCGCACGGCTGTGTGAGCCATGACCACCACCGGCAGTGCGCTTTGCCGAGCGGCGGCACGCTCGGTGAGAGCTTGCAGCAAAACGGTGGAATCGATAGGCTCAGGCACATCGGGCAAAACGAAGCGGTTGCCTCGCAAGAAAGGCAATGCCACTACCTGTCCCACCGGCCGACCGTGCACGTCGCTCACGGTGATGATGTGGCGGTCGGCGAGCACGGTGTCGCCTTCCCATTCCACATCGCTCACGATGGTCACCCCCATGCGCTGCCACAATGCGGAATCAACGCTGATGCGCGAGGGACTATCGTGGTTGCCGGCGGTGACGATGATGCGCATGCCGGGACACGCGTCGTGAATGGCTATGAGGCCATCGGCAAAAAGTTTGGCGGCTTGTGCCGAGGGCTGCATGGTGTCGAATACGTCGCCACACACCAGCAGGGCATGCGGTTGCTCCCGGCTCACAATCTGCGCCAGTTGGCGCAAAAAATGGGCATGCTCGGCTGTGCGGTCATAACCATAAAAGTTCTGACCCAGATGCCAGTCGCTGGTGTGGATAATTTTCATGGCAAAACTGTGAAGGTGGTGAAGCCCTCAAAGGCGCGCGAGGGTCACAAAATCATAATCATACGGATTGCGCTCGTCGGCCTTGTGAGCCTCCTTGCTCACCACGCGCCATTGCTGCGGATTCACCAACGGGAAATGAGCGTCGGCATCGGGGAAATCGGCATGAATGCGTGTGAGATGCAGCACCCGCACGAGGGGCATCATGGCGCGATAGATTTGCTCGCCGCCTATCACGAACACCTCGCCGGGCATAGCAACAGCTTCGAGAGCCTCTTCCGGGCTGTGAGCCACCGTGGCTCCGAGAGCTTGGTAGTCGTTCTGACGGGTGATGACGATGTTTTGCCGACCGGGTAACGCTCCTTTGGGAAACGACTCAAAGGTGTGCCGCCCCATGATGATGGAATGACTCATGGTGAGCGTCTTGAAATGCTTGAGGTCGGCAGGCAGATGGCACAACAAACCGCCATTTTTCCCGATGGAGTTGTCGCGAGCCACCACCACAATGGCCGAGAGTTGTTTTTCCATAATGAAGTTCGTTTTTTTGAGCGTGAATGATTGTGCTTGGCGTGCCGGAAGTGGTGCCGCGTGTCACACCGACACCGTTCCCTTGATGGCGGGATAGGGGTCGTAGCCTTCAAGGGTGAAGTCTTCATACTGATAATCGAAGATGCTCTTCACCTGTTCGTTCAGGCGCATTTGCGGCAGGGCTCGCGGTGTGCGGCCCAGTTGCTCATGCACTTGGTCAAGGTGGTTCAAGTAGATGTGGGCATCGCCAAAGGTGTGCACAAACTCGCCGGCTTCAAGCCCTGTGACGTGGGCCACCATCATGAGCAGCAGGGCATAGCTGGCAATGTTGAAGGGAACGCCCAAAAAAAGGTCGGCACTGCGCTGGTAGAGCTGGAGGCTCAATCGTCCGTTGGCCACATAGAACTGAAACAGCGTGTGGCAAGGTGGCAGCTTCATCTGCTCCACCTCGGCCACATTCCACGCGCTCACCAGCAAGCGGCGCGAGTCGGGGTTGTGTTTGATATGGTCCACCACTTTGGCAATCTGGTCAATCGTGCCGCCTTTTCCGTCGGGCCACGACCGCCACTGATGCCCGTAGATGGGGCCCAAATTGCCGTTGGCGTCAGCCCACTCGTTCCAAATGCGCACGTCATGGTCTTGCAGATACTTCACGTTGGTGTCGCCTTGCAGAAACCACAACAGCTCGTAGATGATGCTCTTCAGGTGCACCTTTTTGGTGGTGAGCAGCGGAAAACCGTTGCGCAGGTCGCACCGCAGTTGGTAGCCAAACACGCTTTTTGTGCCCGTGCCGGTGCGGTCGTGTTTCTCCACGCCGTGGTCGAGCACATGTTGCAGCAGGTCGAGATATTGTTTCATCGCAGTGTCAGTATTTCAGTTCTTGTTGGGTGCTGTTGCCCGGGCGGTGAGTGTAGGCAAACGTGCACCACTGTCCGGTGATTTCGCTGTCGTAGCGCACGTGGTATCGCCCCGGTTTTAGCCATGCCACCTCAAGGAGGCCGTCCATGCTGGTGGCGGCCCCATGCCCTGCCACACCTCGCTTCTCCACGATGTGCCACTTGCCGTCCACAATGGTGGAAATCAAGTTCACCGTGTCGCCCTCAAAAAGAGGTATCCCGCTGCGCGAAATCGTCACATGCTCAAGGTCGGCACTGCTCATGGCCAGCCGCCCACTTTGCTCCGACCGCGCCGGCAGGAGTGTCAGCGCGTCGATTTGGGTGGTGGCTGGGCCACGCTCGCGCTGCCCCATGAGCAAGGTGAGCAGTGCCATCGCCACCACAAAGGCTATGACGTAGAACTCAACGGAATGGACATCCATCGCCGCGAGCGGTTAATCACTTGATGATTTTCACTTGCAGTTGCGGCTGGGCCGGGCATTGCTCGGCACCGGGAGCCGCATAGATGTAGTACACACCGGTGGCAGGCCGTTCGCCACGGTCGTCGCAAGCGTCCCAATAGGCGGCTTCACCGTCGGCGGTGAGCTCTTTCACCACCTCGCCTTTGCGGTTGGTGATTTTCACATAGCTGCCGCGTTCAAGGCCGCTGATGGTCACATAACCTGTGAAGTCGGGGTAGAGCAGCGTGGGCGACGCGCTCACGGCAGCGTAGTCGACCACGGGTGCGCTGGGCTGCATGTTAAACTCGGCAATGCCCAACGCGGTGGTCACAAAGGCCGATGTGCCGACGCAGTGCACGTCGTAGATGTTGTCGGCGGGCAAGCCGCTGTTGCCGGCGGTGAAGTGAGCCAGCACCTCGTTGCCGTCGGGGCTCAGCACAAACAGGCCGTAGTCGTTAGTGCCAATCCACTTGCGGTTTTGGTCATCCACATGCACGCGGTTAATCGCCATGCTGTAAGGGCTGTCGCCGTTATTGACCTCTTGGGTCTGCACGTTCACCGTTTCATTAAAAGCGTTGTTAGAGTCCAAGAAGAAAAGACCTTTCGAGGTGCCCACCCAGATGTGGCCGGTCGAGTCGGCGGCCAACGAGGTGACGTAGATTTGTTGCCAGTCAACCACCGCTCCCGATGGTTTCACAAATTGCTTCACCAGCACCGATTGCGCGGCACCGTCAAGCCCGTCGGGCATGCGCCAGAAGCAAATGCCACGCTCATATTCGCCCGAAGTGGCGGCAAACACGCCATTCTTGCGCTCTACCACAAAATCCTGACGCTTGAATGAGTTGCCTGCTTGGGTCATTTTCACGCCCGGCACTGAGATGGTCTTCAGGTCGGAGTTGCTCACGTCGGTGGCGGCGGTGACCTTATCGGCCGGCAGCACTTTTACTGTTTCGTTGGTATTTTCGCGTGAGCTTACAATCCACAGGTTGCCGGCGGCATCGTGGTCAAAGGTGGGGCGATAGTCGCTTGCGGTGAGGCTTTGCGCCACCTGCCCGTCTTGCACATGATAGAACGTGTTGGAGGCTCGCTGGCTGATGTAGTAGTCGCCCTTGTCGCTCCACGGAGCAGTCCACATTTGTCCGGGCGAAGCCACGTTGGCGAGGGCCGAAGGCGTTTCATTGCGCCATAGGGTGCCGTCATAGGTGAAAACGCAAATCGTGCGGGGACCCAAGTTGCCGACGGTGCTCCAGCTGCCCACCACGGCATTGTCGGCAAAGCTGGTGATATAGAATTTGCCGGCCATCTTGTCATAGTCAATCCAGAAAGTGGGGCAGGCACTTCGCCAGCCGTTGGGGGTGAAATAGGTGCTCTCGCCATTCTTGTGAATGCCGTTGGCATCCACAAGCCACAGGGTGCCGTCGCCATTGGGCGCGCTCGAAACCAATGCCTTATTCACCGTTTGGTTGCCCGACTTGTTGTCGCCTTGCGCGTCGGTGGTCACATAATAAGTGCGGAAGTTGACAATCCAACCCGTGGGAGTGGGTTGCACCGAAATCGGGGCGGCACTCACGAGCACGCTCGATGAGCACGCCAAGTCGTCGGAATCAAACGCCACGCGAGCCAGATTGGCACTGCCTATGGCGAAGAACGTGTTGTCGTCGATAGGCACCACGCGCTGTGCTGCCACGCCGAGGCTGCTGAAGTCGCTCAATTTCTCACGGCTGTCGAGCGTGCCATAGAGGGCGTTGCCGCGGCCTATAATCAGGCGGTCGCCTATGCGTGCGGCAGTGGTGAGTGGCGTGGCATAGTCGCGATACTCCACGATGCGGGCCTGCGGCTCGTTAATCACGGCATAACCAAAGTCGGTGGCCACATAAATCAGGTCGCCGGCAAAAGTCACATCGTTGATAATCTTGCTGCCGCTGATGATGGCATCGTGAATGTCGCTCACATTCACAATGCGCCCGTCGTCATACACGAGATCGATGTTGCTGTTGGTATAGGCCACCACCAGCAGGTGTTTCGCGTAGTTATAATACACGTTGCCGATCACCACATCGCTCAAACCGGTAATCTTGGTGAGAGTGACGAGCTCAGAGGTGGATTTGTCGAGTTTCGACAAATAACCGTTGCCATACAGGTAGACCTGTTGCTCGGTATCGATGAGATTGGCAGCGTTCTCGCCCACAAACACGGGGTGGTAGCGCCATGTGCCCTCGATGGTCTCGGCTTGTGCGCACAAAGAAAGCGCGAGGGCTAACAGCAGAAAGAATTTCTTCATGAACATCATCTTATGTGTCGGTTTTGTGTTGATTGAATATGTATAAATCACGGCCGTTTCAAGCCTCGCAAACCTGTTGCGCTTGTTCTACCCAGTGCTTCACTTCGTCGGCAGTGGGGGCCTTGTAGCCAAGTTTGTACTTTTTGTTGATGTCGAGTAGGTCTTGGAAGAGCTTGCCCGGACGGTCAAGGGCGGCGAGAGCCTCCACGGTGAGATAGCCGGCCTTTTGCACGGCGGCCACCCATTCGGCCGGAATGCCGAGGGCCACAAAGGCTTCTTCCTTGTCGCGGCGGGCCACTTTCTCCGGACGCATTTGCGGGAACAGAAGCACATCTTGAATGGTGGTCTTTCCCGTCATGAACATCACCAGCCGGTCGATGCCTATGCCTATGCCGCTCGTGGGAGGCATGCCATATTGCAGGGCACGCAAGAAGTCGTGGTCGATAATCATGGCCTCGTCGTCGCCCTTGTCGGCAAGGCGCATTTGCTCTTTGAATCGTTCCTCTTGGTCGAGGGGGTCGTTCAGCTCGCTATAAGCGTTGGCCAGCTCTTTGCCGTTCACCATCAGCTCAAACCGCTCGGTCAGGCCGGGTTTGCTGCGGTGCATCTTGGTCAAGGGCGACATCTCCACCGGGTAGTCGATGATGAAAGTGGGCTGAATGAAGCTGCCCTCGCAGAACTCGCCAAAAATCTCGTCAATCAGCTTGCCCTTGCCCATAGTGTCGTAAATCTCCATCTTGAGCTTGCGGCACACCTCACGAATTTGAGCCTCGTCCATTCCATTCAGGTCATAACCGGTCTTCTCTTTGATGGCATCCAAGATGGGCAGCCGGCGATAGGGTGCCTTGTAGCTGATGAGGTGCCCGTCAAATTCCACTTCGGGTTTGCCGTTGACGGCGACGCAAATCTTTTCAAGAAGTTGCTCGGTGAACGACATCATCCAGTTGTAGTCCTTATACTGCACATACAGCTCCATGCAGGTGAACTCCGGATTGTGCGTGCGGTCCATGCCCTCGTTGCGGAAGTTCTTGCCAATTTCATACACGCCCTCAAAACCGCCCACGATGAGCCGCTTGAGATAAAGCTCGGTGGCGATGCGCATATACATGTCCACGTCGAGCGCGTTGAAGTGGGTGATGAACGGGCGCGCGCTTGCCCCGCCGGCAATGCTTTGCAGCGTGGGGGTCTCCACCTCGGTATAGCCGGCCTCGTCGAGCACGCGGCGCATCGTCTTGAGCACGGTGGCGCGTTTCAGGAACGTGTCTTTCACGCCATCATTCACAATCAAGTCCACATAACGGCGGCGATAGCGCAGTTCGGGGTCGTCAAAGGCATCGTAGGTCACGCCGTCTTTCACTTTCACCACAGGCAGCGGGCGCAGGGCCTTGCTCAGCAGGGTGAGCGACTGGGCGTGAACGCTGATTTCGCCCGTCTGGGTGCGGAACACATAGCCCGTGACACCCACGAAGTCGCCCATATCGAGCAGCTTCTTGAACACCACATTATAGAGGTCTTTGTTCTCGCCGGGGCACAAATCGTCGCGGCTGATGTACACCTGAATGCGGCCATGCGAGTCTTGCAGCTCCATAAAGGAGGCCTTGCCCATGATGCGCCGGCTCATGATGCGCCCGGCGATGCTCACAGTGCGGGCGTCGGCCTCGTCGCTGAATTGCTCGCGAATGTCGTCGCTATATGCGTCCACCTTATATTCTGCGGCGGGATAAGGGTCGATGCCCATTTCGCGCAGAGTGTTCAAACTGTTTCGTCTTACTATTTCTTGTTCGCTCAGTTCAAGTACATTCATGTTCAATCGTTGGTGTTTTTTTCGTTTTTCCGGTGGTTATTTCGATGAAGAGTCGCCGGCGGCCTGCTGCTTTTGCTGCGCGAGGTCGTTGATGGCCGTGGTCATCTCATCGGTCATGGCTTTGGCAAACTCATCGCCCTTTCCTTGCTGCCGGTAAAACTCATTGGCCGTTTTAATCATGTTGTCCACGCGAGCCGTTTCCTCGGCATTGCTCTCGCCGTTCATCATTTTGCGTGAGAGGCTGATGCTCAGCTGCGTGATGAGCTTCGCGTCGCGCGTGGGGTCGCCCGATGGGGTGAAGTCGCCGGTGGCCAGTTCCGCGGCCTCGTCGGTGACCTCGACGAGCGTGGCATCTTGCCCCGCCGCGCCCGACTGCTGCGAGCTGCCGGCGCGGTCGCAGGAAGCCAGCGTGAGTGCGGCCAGTGCCGCAACAAGAATAAGAGTTTGTTTCATTGTAAATTCGTCGTGTAGTGATTCAACTTGCAAAGATAAACAATTATTTTCACTCAACAAATAACTTTTTCCGAAACTCTGCCGCCATGTGCCGCAAGCTGGCGTAAAAACGCAGAAATCAGCGCGTGAGCGAAAAGAAACCGCCGCACAATCGTGCGTGAGTGAAAAGTTTTTTATAGTTTTGCAAATTGCAAATTCTCAATTGAAACGAAAACAACTATGATTCGATGTAACAAATGCGGGGAGCAGGTGCCCGATGGCTCGGCGTTTTGCAACCACTGCGGCACGCCCATCAGCACCGAAGTGCAATGCCCCTCGTGCCAAGCCCACATCCCGGCCAATAGCGTGTTTTGCCCCAAATGCGGCAAAATGGTGCGCAACGACATGATTGACGACGAGCCCACGCAAAAACGCACTCCGGCTCCCACCTATCATGAGCTGCACCGCGAGCCGGCCAAGCCGGCACAACCGCAGAGCGACCCGTGGCGCGACACCGCAAGCCGCCCGGCCACCGAGCGGCAAGAGGCCGCCACGCTATCGAGCGAGCCGGCTCACTACAACCGCAACGTGCTCATCGGAGCCGCCGTGGTGGCCGCCATCATCGTGGCGTTGCTCCTGCTGCGCACCTGCGACAACTCCGGCACCACCACCGTGGCCACCGGCAGCGACTCCACACTGCTTGTGACCGATACCACCGGCGATGCCACAGCCGTATTTTGGGCCGAAATGGAGCGCCACAACCTTGTGGGCGACGGTGCCAAGCCCGCCGGAGCCGTCAAAATCGACGACAACCGCATGATAGGTATCGCTTACCTGAGCGATGCCACCAGCCGCTCGTTCTACAAAATTTATGAGCTGAACCGCAGCGGCAACGTGTGGGACGTGGAGCTGCGCGACGCCAAGTACATCAACGGGCGTGGCATCTCATTCGAGCCGTCGGCACTCATCACCGACATTTCGCAAATGCCCCGCGGCGTGGATGTCAACGGAAAAGACTGCGTGTACTTCGCCTATATGAACACGCCCGGTGCCGAGGGCACCACAGGCCGCGTGTCGCTGTGCCTCTACGATGTGGAGGGCAAAAAAGTCACCACCCTCGACTACGATGGCCCCATCAAAACCCGCGACGACGGCCGCCGCTACATCTATGGCAAGCCCCTGCAGCGCATTTCCTCGCCCGAAACCCGTTTCTTGCAAAGCGAGGCGCAAAATGTGAAAATCATCTACTTCCCCACGGCCGAAGAACTGCGCGCCGAGCAAGAAGCGCTTGAAAAAGAAGAAGAGGAGAAAAAGCTGGCCGACCCCGATAATGCCGACGCACGCTGGAGCCAAGAGAACGACTCGCTCATGCACAGCATCAACAGCGGCAAGGAAACTAAGGTGAAAACGGCCACCTACGATAAGCCCATCTTCAACCTCAAAGACATGCACAAGAAGATTGAAAACGAGGGCTATATCGTCTTTAGCGACAACAAGGGCGCGGTGTATGGCTTCAACAAAGACACCCGCAAGTACTTCACCATCTATTCGCCCAAGAAAGCCACCGAACCCACCGACATAGGCTTTGCCAACAGCAAAAACAACCTGCTGCGCTACCGCACCGCCACAGGACGTTACAGCTACGACCTCGTGAGCGGTCACACCAAGCGCATTGAGTGACATGAACGATAACGAGCGGCAATATTACCGGCATTTCTTCTGGAAGCTCGACGTCGTGCTGCTGGCTCTGCTGGTCTTGCTCTATGTGCTCAACAAGCTGGCCGGCTAAAACCTCTTTTCTTCTCAATATCACACACGCAAACCAATATCCATGTTTGAAATCAAAGAAATACCCCCCGTGCGCAAAGCGCTCAAAAAGTTTGTGCATTTTCCCATCGACTGCCTGTATCACGACAGCCCCTATTATGTGCCGGCATTGGTGACCGACGAAATCGACACCCTCGACCCCAAAAAGAACCCGGCCTTTGATTTTTGCGAGAGCATCTATTTTATGGCCTACCGCGACGGCAAGCCCGTGGGACGCATCGCCGGCATCATCAACCGCGTGGTCAACGAGCGGGCCGGCAAGCAAGAAGGCCGCTTCGGCTACATCGACTTCGTTGACGACGAAGAGGTGGTCGACGGTCTGATTGAGGCCGTGGCGTGCTGGGCGCGTGGCAAGGGCATGACCACGCTCACCGGGCCGCTGGGCTTTACCGACATGGATCGTGAGGGAATGCTCGTGGAGGGATTCGACGAGCTGAGCACGCAGGCCACCATCTATAACTATGATTATTATCAGCGACACATGCAGCGACTGGGATTCAAAAAAGACGTTGACTGGATTGAGCTGAAAATCACCGTTCCTCCCACCGTGCCCGAGAAAATGCAGCGCGTGGCGCAAATCGTGAAGACCCGCTATGGGCTTGATAACGTGAAGTACACCAATCGCAAGAAACTGGTGCGCGATTATGGCGATGCCATCTTCAAGCTCATTAATGAGGCCTACGACCAGCTCTTTGGCTACTCGCCCCTGTCGCAAAAACAAATCGACCACTACATTAAGATGTATCTTCCGTTCTTGCCCCTCGAAGACCTCTCGCTCATCGTGGAGCAAGATGGCACGCTGGTGGGCGTGGGCATTGCCATCCCCTCGCTCTCACGGGCACTCATCAAGTCGCGCGGTCGCCTCTTGCCCCTCGGCTGGCTGCACCTGCTGCGGGCTTTCAAGGGCAAAAACCAGATTGTGGACCTCATGCTGGTGGCCATCAAGCCCGAATACCAAAACAAGGGCGTGAATGCCTTGCTCTTTACCGACCTCATCCCTTACTTCAACAAGTTTGGCTACGAATGGGCCGAGAGCAACCCCGAGCTGGAGCTTAACGACAAGGTGCTCATGCAGTGGAATTATTTCGAAACCAAGCAGCACCGCCGCCGCCGCGCCTTCACAAAAGCGTTGTGATGAAGGCATTTTTCTTTTGACGACATGTAACTTTTGGATGTTTTAATGGTCTAATCTCCACAAAATATTACGATGATGAAACGATTTACCATATTTTTACGCATCTTTGCACTTGCAGCAGCTGTCACTCTCGCCACCGCCGGCTCGGCTCAAGTGCTGCGCGATGCCGACTACAATAGCGTGGGGCGCATTGCCGGCAACGGCATCGTGCGCAATGCACAGCAACTCACGCTCGGTTCGTTTGATGCCGATGGCACTGTGCGCGACAAGGCCGGCACCGTGCTCGGACGCATCAACCGCCTCGAAATATTCAACGCCGCGGGCAACCGGTTGGGCTATATCAACACCGACGGTACCGTGCGCGATGGCGAAAGTCAGTTGTTGGGCACCATCAGCTTGAGCGACGGCAAAGTGACCGATGCCGAGCACCGCGTGCTGGGTTACGCGCGTGGCATAAGGGTTGACTGGATTGCCTGCTACTATTTCTTTGACTTTTTCAAACAATGAGTCTTATGATGGACAACGAACCGTTAAAAATCTATTGTAAAAACACCGAAGAGTACATTCCCGTCGAGGGCGGCGACACGCTGCTCGAAGTGTACAAAATTTTAGAGCCGAGGGTGGGCGTGAAAGCGCTGGGTGCCTTGGTCAACAATAAGAACGAAGACTTGCGCTACCGTGTCTACGGACCCAAGCACGTGCAGTTCATCGGCATTGAGCATCCTTCGGGGCAGCGCATCTATGTGCGTTCGCTGTGCATGGTGCTCTACAAGGCGCTCAACGACCTCTATCCCGGCAAGCGCCTGCGCTTCATGCACTCCATTTCGGGCGGCTATTACTGTGTGTTTAAGCACGAAAACGCCACCATCGCTCCCGAAACGGTGAACCGCATCAAGGCTCGCATGGAAGAAATCGTTGAGAACGACCTCGTGTTTCAGCCGCGCGAGCGCCTCACGAGCGATGTGATTCAGATGTTCCGCCAGCAAGGGCTTAACGACAAGGTGCGCCTGCTGTCGAGCATCAACACGCTCTACACCACCTATTATAAATTAGGCGACATCATCGATAGCTTCTACGGGCCTCTCGTGCCCAGCACGGGCTATCTGCGCACCTTCGACCTCATCCCCTATGAGGACGGCATGCTTCTCTTGCCGCCCGATAAGGCCGACCCGTCGCGCCCGGCCACACCGGTGCCGCAACCCAAAATGTTCAAGGCGTTCACCGAGTATAACAGCTGCAACGACATCATTGGCGTGGACGATGTGGGCTCGCTCAACCATGCCATTCAGGGCAAAGAGGCCTCGCAACTCATCCACGTGGCCGAAGCGCTCCACAACAAAGAGTTTGCCGCCATTGCCCACGACATCACCAAGCGTTACCACGAGGGTGGCGCGCGTGTGGTGCTCATCGCCGGGCCGTCGTCGAGCGGCAAGACCACCAGCAGCAAGCGATTGGCCATTCAGCTGATGACCAACTACATCGTGCCGAAGGTCATAGAACTCGACAATTACTTTGTGAACCGCGACCAAACACCGCGCGACGAAACGGGCGACTATGACTATGAATCGCTCTATGCGCTCGACCTTGAGCAATTCAACGACGATCTCGCCCATTTGCTCGCCGGCGAAGAGGTGGCACTGCCCACCTACAACTTCACCACGGGACGGCGTGAGTATCGGGGCAACAAGCTCAAGCTCGATGCCAACAATGTGCTGCTCATTGAGGGCATTCACGGCCTGAATCCGGAGCTCACCCGCCACATCCCCGAGAAACAGAAATATCGCCTCTATGTGTCGGCGCTCACCACGCTGGCCATCGACGACCACAACTGGATTCCCACCACCGACAACCGCCTGCTGCGGCGCATTGTGCGCGACGCCAAATATCGCGGAGCCACGGCAAAAGACACCATCGCCCGCTGGGGCAGCGTGAGGCGTGGCGAGGAAAAGTGGATTTTCCCCTATCAGGAAAATGCCGATGCCACTTTCAACTCGTCGCTCCTTTTTGAGCTGTCGGTGATGAAAAGCTATGCCGAGCCGGTGTTGCGACAAGTGCCGGCCAACGTTCCCGAGCACGCCGAGGCCGCCCGCCTGCTCAAATTCCTGAGCTACTTTGAGCCGCTCGACGAGAAAGACATTCCCAGCACCAGCCTGCTGCGCGAATTCTTGGGTGGCTCCAGCTTCCACTACTAATCCTCGGCACACCCACAGGCCGCAGTAATCCCCCCCACACCTCGATTGACCGGTGGTCGCAACATGAAAAAACGGCCCGCACCATCATGGCGCGGGCCGTTTGTATACTCTTTGTGAGAAGTTGGATTAGCCGTTATATTTCTTCATGATTTTGATCAGGTCAATCACCTTGTGGCTGTAACCGATCTCGTTGTCATACCAAGAAACGACTTTCACAAACTTGTCGGTCAGATACACACCGGCGTTGGCATCGAAGATGCTCGTGCGGGCATCGCCCAAGAAGTCGCTCGACACCACTGCGTCCTCAGTGTAACCCAGAATGCCCTTGAGTTCGCCTTCCGAAGCTTCTTTCATGGCCTTGCAGATGTCCTCTTTGGTAGCGGGGTTCTTCAGGTTCACGGTAAGGTCCACCACACTCACGTCCAGGGTGGGCACGCGCATCGAGATACCCGTGAGCTCGCCGTTCAGTTCGGGAATCA
>JAFVCX010000041.1 GCA_017478855.1 Muribaculaceae bacterium
TCAACAAAAATGAAAATCAGAAATTAATCCAAGCGTCTTCATAGCCGGGCGGCAGCTGCTCACGCAGCCGCCACAAGCGCGACTTGTCGTGGCTGCGTGCCACAACGATGCGGTAAATCTTTGATGACGCATGCTCCACTTGCATGTGCGCGGCCATATCGGGATGCGCGGCCATGTACTGGCTCACCTGCTTGAGATTGCTCAATGTACTAATCACCAAAGAATATTTGCCGCCTTCGTCAAGCAACAGATTGGATGGGTTGCTTGTTTTTTCACTTGGCGAGGTCACTGCTTGGCTCTGCGTTGAGCCGAGCTTCCCTTGCGGCAAGCCAACCGCAAAATCAGCTTTCACACCACTCCAATCAACAACGGGTTGGCTATGCGGTTTGCTCACATGGGTCAAACTCATGGATGCGTAGCTGGGCTGCTTGTCCACCACGATGGGGGTCGTGAGCAAAGCCGTTAAGCCCAACAGCATCACAATGCTGGCAGCTACCTGCCAATATCGACGCACGAACGACACTTGAGGCCCTTCGGTCCATTGCACAGCGGCCACCTGATGACCCTCTTGTTCTTCATGCGCCAATGGCATAACACTGATGGATCGCAAGCCAAAGTAGTCATCACAGGGCACACCGCCCAAAAATGGCATGAACTCCACAGCATCATTGCGCAGCTGGAAATACCCCAACCGTCCCATCGACACCTCACCTTCACGATACAGCTGGCGACGCAAGCCCTGCACACTCTGCGTGATGGTGCGCACGGCCTCGTCGTAGGTCACCCCCTCACGGCGCATGATGGAGTGCGCCAGCAGGCCATCGTTGTGATTCACACTGGCATTAAACGACACGCGACGCTGCGGACGCACCAAGCAGCCCTGCCGGTGGTCGTGCATCGCCTCGCTATACTGTGCAATGAGCGCACCCCATCCCGGGAGCACCACACAGTCGTTGTTTAGCATCAGATACTCTATATGCTCAATAATGGAATACATGCAAGTGCAAATTTACGCACATTTTTCTGACTGCGCAAATATTTTTTTGCCATTTTTCAGGCATCAACACCTAAATAATTGAGCCACCGAAACAAAAATTATTCACTCGCCAATCAGTTGCTTGGCGAGGTCACGATCAAGCCCCAAATTCACGGCTTGGTCAATGTCGCGCTCCATATCGGCACGTGAAAAGCGCAGTTTGTGCAGCTTGGCACGCAGTATATATAAATAAGGATCGTCGTTCCTTTCGGCAAGGGCGTTGCGAATGTCATCTTCAGCCAAATTGAGCTGTTTCAGGGCAAGGTAGCAGTCGGCCCGGCTGGCCATCAAGCGCGAATCCTTCGTTTGCCGTAACACTTGCGACAAATAGTCGATGGCCTTATCGTATTGGCCCTGCTGCTTAT
This sequence comes from Muribaculaceae bacterium, assembly GCA_017478855.1. Lineage (GTDB taxonomy): Bacteria > Bacteroidota > Bacteroidia > Bacteroidales > Muribaculaceae > Sodaliphilus. Next base: position 1,402 of record JAFVCX010000041.1, read on the forward strand.
ACATCAGCCCCAAGCCCTCGGCAGCAAGCCCTGATTGAGGGTTGATTTTTTTAATCTCGTCAAACAGCTGCTCGGCCTCAGAAAACTGCCGCAATTCCACAGCAATCATACCGAGGCTGTAGCGCGACTCCACATCAGTGGGGTCAAGCTCGCGCACTCTGCCATAGTCGCGCAAAGCCGCAGCCACGTTGCCTTGTTGCACATAGGCCGCCGCTCTGTTTAGGAGCAGTGTTACGGCATTTGGCGTTAGGTCAAGAGCCAGCGTGTAGTTTTTCACGGCCCCCTCCAGATCACCCCGATAGCGTTGCAGAGTGCCCAAATTTGACAGCATCATCGCATTATTCGGATGATGAGGCTCGGCGGCCAAGGCACGACGAATGCACCGCTCAGCTTTTTCATAATTGCCTTCATCAATACTAATCTGAGCCGAGTCGATCATCACATAATAGAGCGATGTGGTGTCAACAACAATATCCACCGGCCTACCGGTAGGAGGTTCGGCCGACGGCTTTTCACCGCGTGGCACTTGGGTATTTTCGCGTGCCATTTGTGTGATCACTTGGCCATAGAGCGAGAAAGTCAAGCCAATGGCCCACAACAGCGTTGTCAAGCGAGTTTTTGTCATCATTTGGCAAAATTAGTGGTTCCACCACACATCCGCAAGCGAGGCAATGCTTTTTATGTTTTTTTGCCGTTTTGCAACAATTAAAAATCCATTGCGAGCATAATTGATGTTAAATTTTGCAAAAATCGAGCGTTTTGCAAGGAAAAGTTTTGCTGAGTGAGAAATTTGTCATAATTTTGCAACGTTTTCATGGTATTTAGATTCGAAAATCCGATGCCGAGAGGCAATGGTTTTAGGTTAAGATTTAGTTTTAAGGTTTATGTTAATGGTATTAGAGGTTAATATTATTAAGAAGAGATCCACGACGTGAGTCGGGGATTTATTTTTTTATATCCTTCGCTTGAGCAAAGCTTGATGCTCAGTCGCACCTATATATAAATAGGTATTCATGATTGGATTTGATATTTTTTTCGTACTTTTGCGCAAAAATCATGTAGAACCATCACGATGAAAAATAGCAAAATCCTTTTGTTGGCCGTGAGCCTGCTGACCTTTATGAGCGCATGGTGCAACTCTGTTGACCTTGATGTGAGCGAGGCGTCGGCATTGGCGCAGCGTCTTTCGCCCGCACTGGCACGAAAAGTTGTGTTTCAAAAAATCAAGCCCATCAATGGGCACGACGTTTATTCCATCAAGAATAAGCAGGGAAATGTGCTCATATGCGGCAACAACGCCAATTCGATGGCGGTGGGACTCAACCATTACCTCAAGAAATATTGCTTGACCACCGTGTCGTGGTATGCCGATATCGCCATCGACCTACCGGCTCAGCTGCCCGATGTCGCCGAAGAAGAAATCATCGAGGCCCGCGTGCCTCAACGTTTTTTTCTCAACTATTGCACCTATGGCTACACGATGCCTTTTTGGCAGTGGAATGACTGGGAGCGTTTCATAGATTGGATGGCACTCAACGGCATCAACATGCCTTTGGTCATCACCGGGCAGGAGAGCGTTTGGCAGCGGGTATGGCGCCAGATGGGCATGACCGACGACGAGATCCGGGCTTACTTCACTGGGCCTACCTATCTGCCGTGGCATCGCATGGCCAACATCGACGCATGGTGCGGCCCACTGCCACAAGAGTGGCTCGACCAGCAAATGGAGCTTCAGCAAAAAATCTTGAACCGAGAACGGGCGCTGAACATGCGGCCCGTGCTTCCGGCATTTGCCGGTCATGTGCCGGCGCGGCTGCGTGAGCTTTTTCCGCAGGCCAACATTGTGCCCCTGAGCACATGGGATGAGTTTGAACCACCCTATCGCACCTTCTTCCTCCACAGCGAGGACCCATTGTACACTAAAATTCAAAAACTTTTTTTAGAGGAGCAAAGTCGTCTGTACGGCACCAACCACATTTATGGCATCGACCCATTCAACGAAATGGATCCACCCAGCTTTGAGCCTAACTATCTGCGGCGCGTCACAAAACACATGTATGAGAGCCTGCGCAGTGTCGACCCCAAGGCCGAATGGCTGCAAATGGGATGGTTCCTTTATTACCAGCGCAAAGATTACACTCCCGATAGGGCAAAAGCACTGCTCACCGCTGTGCCTAAAGGCAAAATGACGATGCTCGACTATTTTTGCGAATACAAGGAAATGTGGCGCGACCTTGATGGGTTTTATGGGCAACCTTTCATCTGGTGCTACCTCGGCAACTTTGGCGGCAACAGCAACATTCAAGGGAATGTGATGGCCGCTTGCGAAAAACTTGAAACAGCATTGCACGAAGCGGGACGCAACATGGTGGGCATAGGTTCCACTCTTGAGGGACTGGAAGTGCAGCAAATGCCTTATGAGTGCATTTTCGAAAAAGCATGGAATCTGCATAAAACACATGAGCAAGTGGTGAACGACGTGGCCGACCGTCATGCGGGCCGCCGCAATGAGGCTTCACGCCAAGCGTGGGACGTTCTCTATAACCAAGTGCTCAACATCAAGCCCACCACCTTTGTGGGGCCGCTGCCTGTGTCCTACCCCATGCTCAACAAAGAACACCGGCGCAGCGCCATCACCTACGATCCGCAGCAATTACTGCAAACGTGGGACTATCTGCTGCAACAAGACAGCGTCACCACCGATGCCGGAAAAATCGATTTGGTGTATGTGGGCAGACAGCTCATTGGCGACTTGTTCTATGGCGAAAAACGCGCATTCGACCGCGCCATGCGGTTTGGCGACGTGAATGGCATGCACGCACACGCCCAATGGATGACAGAGATTCTGCGCGACCTTGATGTGCTTAATTCGGCACACCCGTTCTGCACTGTGGGCAAGTGGTTGGAGCAAGCACGCGATTTGAGCCCAAATCCACAACTAAAAGACTATTATGAGATGAACGCTCGCCGGCTCATCACCACTTGGGGTGGCGATCTCAATGACTATGCCTGCCGCAACTGGAGTGGCCTGATGGGCGAGTATTACGCACGCCGTTGGCAAATCTATCTGGAGGAGGCTTTCAAGTCGGTGGAAGAGAAGCGGCCATTTAATGACTTCGCGCGGCGTGCGGCCACCGATAAATGGCAAGAGTCGTGGCCTGTTTCCACCGCACTCGTGCCACAGCCTCGGTGCTATGATGTGCTCGGTTTCTCACGCGGGCTGCGTGCCAAATATGCGTCGCTACTTCATTCATTTGCTGCCAACTAACCGTCATGAACAAATATCAATTCACTTTAGAAATTGCCGTGCGTGACTATGAACTTGACGCCGAGGGCATTGTCAATAACGCCAATTATCTGCACTACATGGAGCATACAAGGCATGCTTTCTGCCGACGGCAAGGCTACTCCTTTGCGCAAATGACAGCCGACGGCATCGTGCCTGTGGCCCGACGTGTAGAGATTGATTACCTCGCTCCACTGCACAGCGGTGATGTGATGCTGAGTTGCCTGAACGTGGTGCGCAAAGGGCCACGATACATTTTCATGCAAGACATTTTCAACCAAGCCACAGGTCAGCTCGCAGTCAAGGCACAAATTACCATTGTGGCCATAGAAAACGGCAAAATTTCGCGCGGCGACCGCCTCGCCCGCTTGCTTCCCGTTTAATTTGCAGTTCTCATGACAACCGACGCTCTGACCTATCGCATCGCTTTTGCCTCAATCACAGGCATGGGAGTTGACACGGCCAAGAAATTGCTCGAAGCCGTGGGTGGCGAGCAAGCCTTTTTTGAGATGAGCGAGCAGCAGTTGCGCAGCCTCACTTGTGGAGGAAAGAGCAAAGTTTATAGTGATTCCTATCGCTGGCAGCAACTCGAGAAAGCCCGGCGAGAACGAGAATTTATAGAGAAGCATCACGTTCAAACCCACTATTTTACTCAAACCACCTACCCCCAGCGCCTGCTCGAAGCCACCGACGCTCCCTGCATGCTCTTCACCATAGGGTCGTGTGACTTGAATGCAAGGCACATCATCAGCATAGTGGGCACGAGACATGCCACGCAATATGGCATAGCCCTTTGCAACGACATCGTGCGCGACCTTGCCGCCCGGCTTCCCCAAGCGGTGGTGGTGAGCGGGCTTGCCTATGGCATCGACATTGCCGCCCACCGCGCATGCCTAAAACACCACTTGCCCACCATAGCCGTCATGGCTCGGGGTCTAAACAGAATCTATCCGGCACATCATCGCAACGATGCCGCCAGCATAGCGCGACAAGGGGGCATGCTGGTGACCGACTACTTGAGCAGCGATGAATTGAGGCGATGGAATTTTTTGGCTCGAAACCGCATCATCGCGGCTCTTGCCGATTGCACGGTGGTGGTAGAAAGTGCCTCATCGGGCGGAGCGTTGGTCACCGCCTCTTTGGCACAGAGCTATAACCGCGATGTGATGGCTTTGCCCGGTCGCGTGAGCGATGAGTTCTCTCGTGGTTGCAACAATCTCATTGCCGCGCAAAAAGCACTTTCCATCTTAAGTGCCGATGACCTCATCAGGGCCATGAACTGGGAAGACGACACACTCACAAAAGCTCCGGTGCAACAAGAAATATTCCCATCCTTGAGCGGGGAGGAACAAAAAATCGTCGACTTGCTGCGCGATAAGGGTGATTGCCACATCAACACTCTTGCGACAGCTCTGCATTTGCCCATCTATCGCGTCATGAATGCGCTGGTAGAGCTTGAGTGTCGCAGCCTTGTTCTGTGTCTGCCCGGCAGCAGATACGCCTTGCACTGATTTTCGAATCTTTAACATCCCTTTTTTGCTCATTTGAGCCATGCTTCATATTTTTGTAATTTAATAATTGATTAACCCTAATAGCTATGAATAAGAAATTCATCCCCGACAGCGAACTCATCATTAATGAGGACGGTTCGGTTTTTCATCTGCACTTGCTGCCTGAGCAGCTGCAAGACAACATCATCATTTGCGGCGACCCGGGTCGCGTGAACATGATTGCCTCTTATTTCGACACACAGGACTACGAAGTGCAAAGTCGTGAGTTTCACACCATTGGCGGAACCTACAAGGGAAAACCTGTGATGGCCCTCTCGCACGGCATTGGCGGTGACAACATCGATATTGTAATCACCGAGCTTGATGCGCTGGCCAACATTGACTTCGCCACTCGTACCGAGCGCGATGAGCACCGAACCCTGAATATTGTGCGCATTGGCACCTCGGGTGGCCTGCAGCCCTACGTTCCCGTGGGCACGCAAGTGATTGCTTCAAAAGCCATTGGTTTTGATGGCGTGCTCAACTACTATCGGGGCCGCAATGAGGTGTGCGACCTTGACTTTGAGCGTGAATTTTGCGAGCATGTGCGCTGGAACAAGCAGTTTGCCGCTCCTTATGTGATAGAGGCCGACCCCACGTTGGTCAATCAATTAGATCGTGGCGACATGGTGCGTGGCTACACCATCAGCGCCGTGGGTTTCTATGGCCCGCAAGGTCGTGAAGTGCGCGTGCCTTTGGCCGAGCCTGAGCTGAACAGCCGCATTGAAACTTTTGAATATGCCGGAGGACACATCACCAACTATGAGATGGAAAGTGCCGCCCTGCAAGGCCTTGCACGCCTCATGGGACATCGTGCCGTAACCATTTGCTCCATCATTGCCAACCGTGTGGCAACCACTGTAAATCCCAATTACAAAACGGCTGTCAACGACCTGATAGGCATCGTGCTCGATCGCCTGCTCGATTAACACTCGAAAA
>JAFVCX010000042.1 GCA_017478855.1 Muribaculaceae bacterium
GACCGGCATGCCGCCAACCACGGCCTTTTCCGGCCTGACGGGCACGCGGGGTGTGCGGTGTAGCCAGCGGTTCAATCCAGCATCGTAGCCCTGAATCATGTGCAGGTCTATCTGGTAGGGCGCAAGGGCCTGCAAGTGGCCTGCACGGCTCAACACGGCGCGCATCACCCCGTCGGGGCGATGCAGCTTGGCTTCGAATATGATTGCTACTCGGCGTTTCACCACGCAAAGTTACATAATTTGTTCGGTCTGCCCAAACTTTGGGGCAACGGCGTGAGAGGGCCAGCGTATTTTTCGCGTTGCCTCGGATTCTCCGGTTGCCACAGGGCTGAAATCTTTTTTGTTGCAGTTGTTTCATGACGAATTGTGTGTTTTTAATGTTTTTTGTCGCGTTAATTTTTGGATGGTGCAAAGGTAGCGCATGGCGGCTTGCGGCGCTACCCCGTTTCATCGCATCGGGCCAGCCGTGAGGCAACGCGCCGTCGGCCAGCCACTTGGGCCGTTTTTCGAGGGTATTTTCTAAACCACAAAAAGTCGTTTCTCACTGATAACCAGCCCGATTTCCGGGGTATCGTTTGTGAGCTCTCCCGCCCTCTTCAAACCCCTACCTTTCTTTGTGAAAAGTCTCACATTTTTTGTGTAAAAGATATTCTGAGAATCGCAAATTCATTATAAGTATGTGATTCAGTATCGCTCGGCAGGGTACCACCAGTCATTCAAGGTGGGTATCTAATCGCTGAAGCCGGTGCCGTGCGGCCGGTGTGGAAAAGAAATCGCAAGCGGGGGCATCTTGACGGACGAAGGTGCCCTCGTTTCTTTCCTAAAAGGCTCATTGCCCGGAGCCTCGCACAGAATTTAAGGAAAAAATTTGGTGGGCTGACGAATAATGTGTAATTTTGCATGCAATAAAATCATAAGAACATCTAAGTTAACATGTCATTTATTGCAGACCGTATCAAAATGGACGGCATCACGTTTGACGACGTGCTGCTCATCCCGGGTTATTCTGAAGTGCTGCCCAAGGACGTAACCCTCACCACCAAATTTTCCCGAAACATAACACTCAACTTCCCGCTCATATCGGCGGCGATGGATACCGTGACCGAAGCCCGGCTTGCCATAGCGATAGCTCGCGAGGGTGGCATGGGCGTGATTCACAAGAACATGACCATTGAAGAGCAAGCCCGCCAAGTGCACATGGTGAAGCGTGCCGAGAACGGCATGATTTACGACCCGGTGTGCATCAAGCGTGGCTCTCGGGTGGTGGACGCGCTGAATCTTATGAAAGAATATCACATTGGCGGCATCCCGGTAGTGGACGACAATCGTCGTCTCGTGGGCATTGTCACCAATCGTGACTTGCGTTTTGAAAACGACTTGAACAGGAAAATTGATGAGGTGATGACGTCGGAACACTTGGTGACCACCTCACAATCGACCAATCTGGATGATGCGGCAAAAATTCTTCAAACCTATAAAATTGAGAAATTGCCGGTCGTTGACCGCGAGGGAAAACTGATAGGCCTCGTTACCTATAAAGACATCACGAAAGCGAAAGACAAGCCCAATGCCTGCAAAGATGCGCTGGGCCGATTGCGCGTGGCAGCCGGCATTGGCGTTACTGCCGACAGCATGCAACGAGCCGAGGCTCTTGTGGAGGCCGGCGTGGATGCCATCGTGATCGACACCGCTCATGGTCACAGCAAAGGCGTGGTGAATGTGCTGCAAGACGTGAAACGCTCGTTCCCGCAAATTGATGTGGTGGTGGGAAACATTGCCACAGGTGACGCCGCACGTTATCTCGTGGATAACGGCGCCGATGCCGTGAAGGTGGGCATTGGCCCCGGTTCAATTTGCACGACACGCATCATTGCCGGCATAGGGGTTCCGCAGCTCTCGGCAGTATATGATGTGGCAAAGGCTTTAGAAGGATCTGACGTGCCTCTCATTGCCGACGGTGGCATTCGTTACTCTGGCGACATCGTCAAGGCTCTTGCGGCCGGTGCATGGTCGGTGATGCTGGGTGGCATGTTTGCCGGCGTGGAAGAGTCGCCCGGCGAAACGGTCATTTTCAACGGAAGAAAATATAAGACATATCGTGGCATGGGGTCGCTCGAGGCCATGGAAAAAGGTTCAAAAGACCGTTATTTTCAGGGCAACGTCACCGACAGCAAAAAACTCGTGCCCGAAGGAATTGCCGCTCGCGTACCCTTCAAGGGCAGCCTGTATGAGGTGATCTACCAAATGCTGGGTGGGCTTCGTGCCGGCATGGGTTATTGCGGTGCCCCCACGATTGCCGACTTGCATCACGCTCAATTTGTGCGCATCACCAATGCCGGCATTGCCGAGAGCCATCCCCATGATGTGACCATCACAAGCGAGGCTCCTAATTATAGCCGAGGATGATTTTCTCATTGATTTTGAAAAAAAACGTATGCCACATAATTTATACAGATGGCAAACGTTATAAATAAGTCATTTGAATATTAACATCAAACTATAAAATGAAACACAAACTTTTGATCGCATCGCTGCTCGCCGGTTGCGCTTTGCTGGCAACTGCGGCTAAAGATCCGGTTCTGATGGACATTGCCGGCAAGAAAATCAAGCTCTCTGAGTTTGAGTATCTCTACCACAAAAACAGCCAGCAACAAATTGAAAAAGAAACGCTTGACCAGTACGTTAACCGCTTCGTTACCTATAAGCGAAAAGTGGCCGATGCTGAGGCAGCGGGTCTTGATACCCTGCCGGCATTCATCAGCGAGTTCAATGGTTATAAAACCGATATCGTCAAACCTTTCCTTGAGGACACCACCGTATACAATCGTTTGGTCAATGAGGCCTACGAGCGTATGACGAAGAATGTGGACATCGACCACTTCATGTATAATTTTGGTCGTGATTTCAGCGACAACAAAAAACAAATGGCTTTCGTTGACAGCCTGCGCACTTGTGTGCTTAATGGCGAAAGTTGGGAAAGTATTGTTGAAAAATACTCCATTGACCCCTCGAAAGGGAAAAACAAAGGACATTATGGCTTCATTACCAGCGGTGTGTTCCCTTATGAGTTTGAGAAGGTAGTGTATGAAACGCCAGTGGGCGAGATCAGCCATCCTTTCCGCACCGACTTCGGCATACACATGGTGCGTGTCAACGCTGTTGCTCCGGCCACCGAGGTGCATGCACAGCACATCCTGAAGTCATTCCAAGTGCCCCGCGGCCAGCAGGTGAGCGACTCGGTTAAGACAGCGACGAAACAGAAAATTGATTCTATCTACGCTGTCGTTGCCAGTGAAGCCGACTTTGAAGAAGTGGCTAAAGCTGAATCGGACGACCGAGGCACAAAAGCAAAAGGTGGCGAGCTGCCGTGGTTCGGACGTGGACGCATGGTGCCGCAATTCGACAAAATGGCGTTTGAGATGCCGGTTGGAACTATAAGCCAGCCC
>JAFVCX010000043.1 GCA_017478855.1 Muribaculaceae bacterium
CACCTCTTCCCATCCCGAACAGAGAAGTTAAGCCCCGCCACGCCGATGGTACTGCGAGAGTGGGAGAGTAGGTAGCCGCCCCCTACGGGGGAGGGTGACGCGCCGGAGAGGCGGAGGTCACCCTCCCCTTTTTCTGTGCCCTGACCCATCGAGGATCCAAATAATTTCACTTTTTTTGCCAATCTGTACCTGCGAAACGAAATAATGCGTAACTTTGCAATCGGAAGAGAGGCCATAGTAGAGCTAATTGACCGCTAAAATATTGATTATAAGAAGCGTTTTGCTTTTACTTGTAGTAGAAAACGTAGGAAATTTTCTTTAAGACGCAAGTATGGCTAAGCGGTTCTCACGCCATGGCGTGGGCTGCAATCTCCATATCTTCGTCTACTGGTTTTTCCTACGACCATCTACTAAAGTGTGGCAATTCAGTTCACGCTTTTTTTGTTTAACTAATTGCTCATGAGAACTGCATGGCACAAAAATTAAGTTATGCAAAAATTTTTTTGTGCTCTAATGGCATTGTTGATGTTATCAATTTTGCCATTTCAAACATTTGCTCAAGCCGCTACATCAAGTGGCACGCGTCTTGTTCAAGGAACACCTGTTGTTGTCAAAACATCAGGAGTAGTAACAAGTAATTCGGTAGGTGACATACAGGCCATTGTTGACCAAGATGTTGTCTCCGGCGGTACCGTTGTACTAAAAAGTGGAACTCCAGTGGTTGTTAAGGCAACTTTTGAAAAGAATGGTGCAACGGGCAAGCCCGGAAAAATCATTTTAAGTGGAGCAACAACAACTGCCGTGGATGGTAAAACTATTGTTCTAAATTGTGGTATGGAAGAAAAAGGTAAAGGCAAAGGCGGATTAGCTTGGGGTCTGGGCATTGGCACGGGTTGTGTTACTTTGGTGGGCTTGCTTTTCTTGCTCATTAAGGGCAATTCTGCTGAACTTCCTGCCGGCACACTAATTCCGAACACGAGTGTTGCATCGAACTATGAAATTGATATAATGCAATAAAACCTTGTCTTTTACGCATAGGAGCGGTTATCGTACCACAAAGTACGATAGCCGCTTTTATTTCATTTGCGTTTTTTTATGGATATCAAGTGTGAGGGAGGTGCAAGGATGCTTGGGTATCACAATTTGCTCACTGATTGGAAAATAATGTGTATCTTTGTTACGTTATAGATAACAAACCAAGCTATTAAACGTATTTTTTCATCATAAACCGAGTTAAAACAAGCGACTCATGAACCGCCGAAAATTCATCAAACAGAGTGGCGTGGCAGCGGCAGGAACCGTGCTACTTGCAACTCCTTTTGCGGCGATGTTCGCCAACGAAGACAATAATAAGAATAACAAAAAAATGAAGATAGTTCTGATTACCGGCAGTCCGCGGCGCAACGGCAACACCAACCACTTGGCGGAGCAGTTCACGCGCGGTGCCGAGGAAGCCGGACATGAGGTGTTCCGCTTCAACGCCGCCGGCAGCGAGGTGCGCCCCTGCATCGCTTGCGACCATTGCGGCATGGATGGGCCATGTGTCCACAACGACGATTTTACCAAAATCCTGCGCCCTCGGCTGGTTGAGGCAGACATGGTGGCGTTCTGCTCACCGATGTATTACTTTGGGTTCTCGGCGCAAATCAAGGCAGTGATTGACCGCTTCTATGCCCTCAACGGGACACTGCACACCTATAAGAAATGCGCGTTCCTCATGGCTTACGCCAACACATCGGCGCAAGATGCTGTGGCGATGAACGGCCACTACCGCACCATTGCCGACTATATGGGTTGGGAAGACGTGGGCAGTGTCGTCGCCCCGGGCATTTGGACGGCAGGGAGCATCAAGGGAACGAAATATGCCGTGCAGGCCTACGAGCTTGGCAAATCATTGTAAGCGATGAACATCTACGACCGAGCGCAACGCGTGGATTGGCGTGGGTGCGAAAATCATGCAGGAGTGACCATCGGCTGGCTGAATCGTGGAGCGTGCGCACTCTTGCTCGCAATGTGGGTTCCCAATACTATTAACGCTTATTGCTATGAGAAAAATCCTGACATCGTTGTATAATCGCTTGGAAGTCGTGGTGGCATTGGTCATCACAGCATACCTCGTTTATATTCGCTTGGACGGTGATTATGTTGATAGGGTTGAATATTTTGAGACAATAAGCGGATGCACAGGTCTGCTATTGGTGTACCTGTTTTTTGTCTCCTTACCGATTGCGCTCATTTACATCATCTCGCTGTTTAGGTCAATAAAGATTCGCACGACTCGTCAGAAGTTTATCATTGCGGTGCATACAATAAATGTTTTGATTGTGGGAATCTCTTACTATTCACTCCCTCGTCCCCATCCATGTGATGCCTCAATCATGGAACAACATTATCTGGCGCATGAACAAAATATTCAAAATTTGATTACCTATACCAATAGTTGTATTCAAGATTCATGTGGGCTATCGGTTGAACTTCGCAATGGTAAGATATGGCAACTTTATTATAAAGACAAGCATGGCTTGGCGTGGTTTTACAGAAAGGGAACGAAGGTTTGTACCGAAATGGATTTGAGCCATATTGGAGTAGATAGAGCTGAATTCGACAATATTCTCCAACTGATGCATGATGCCGGTATCATTGGGATTGATATCGACTGGAATGCAGATGTTTCATCTCTTACATACTGCTACTATGGTGGAACCAAATACTGGTATGAAATCTATCCGTCGCCCGCCAAGGCAGAAGAATATCGCTCGATTATGCATCCTCAGGATTCGGACAGAACCGTGATTTTTTACAACGGCACTCTCTCGTTTATATCCTCATCAAGTGTCATATCCGGACGTGGCTTTCCCGATTGGGACACATTCAACCCTATTCGCCACGAATAAAGATGTGTTTTTCTGCGTTCAACTTGTCTTTTGCGCCACCATTCAATCATAGTAGTTTTGCGGTGGAAAATCACCGCTTCAGTCGGCGGGGTTCGGCAAACAAATAAATTTTATTTTCGCTCACCTTGCTCTATTTTTCTTATGCAACGCTCATATCACAATCAACGTCGAACTGAAAAAACTCAGTTTGGTTCCTTCGAAAAGCAAAGTGGCCGAGCTTCCCAGCCCAGCCACTCGTTGTTACATGTCTGATTATTACTCATGTTGGCTCTCACCCACGCGGAGTGAGAAATTACTTTGACATCAGTTTCCGCGTATATCCGTAACCATTAGCAATGAATTTTATTAGGGATTAAATTGATAAAATGCCTCTAAAGCATCTGCGCGTACCCTTGCCATAGCAGGGTGACGATGATGCCCGCCACGACGCCCACCAGCATGCCGTGCCAAAACGATTGACGTGCGGCCTTTTCCTTTTGCTGGCGCAGCTCGATGATGGTGTAGTCGCGCGGCGTGATCACTTTCTCATTGTTTTCGTTGGTCATGGGCGGTGGTGTCTATTGGATGAATTTATGGGTGCTTGTGGTGCCGTCGGCATGACGTGTAACCACCACGTTCACTCCCGCCCACGGCGTTTGGCCGGCTTGTCCCAGCGTGTTGTAGTAGGTCACACCCACTGCCTCGCGTGCATCGCTCACGGCCTCCAGTCCTGTGACGGTGTGGTCATCGTAGGTCACCGTGAGGACGCGCTCGGTCACATAGTAGAGGTCGCCCTCGGCGGCTACACGACGGCGGACCGGTGCTGCGGCGGTCGGTTTTTTGTAGGTATACATGCGGGCGATGTAGTTCACCGAGCGCGATTGTCCCGACTTGAGCAGCTCGCCGATGAAGATGTCGCTCACCGACACTTCTTTCTCCCTCGATGGCTCGGTGGCGGGCGTGAGGTTGCCATAGGTGGTGCACCATGTGTTGTCGGTGGCATCGGGATACATCTCGGAGGTGCCTTTGTTCTCTTCCATGCCATTGAGTAGCAGTTCGGTACCATTGGGCATTACGCGCCAAATGCGATAGAGATACACGCCGTCGATATCGGCGGGCACGTCGGGCGTGAGGCGCAGCTCTGCGGCATAGCTCATCACAGGGCCATATTTGCCGGGGAAGGGATTGGATTTCATTACATTGACGGCATCGAATTTCAAGTATGGCAGATCTACGGTGCTGATGTCGCTTCCGTAAGTGTTAAGCACGTTGTTGCCGTCCACGCTGTGATTCACACGGGCCGAAATAAGGGTCACATAGCTTTGTTTTTGCACGCGCAGCAGGTCGCGGTGGTCAACCGTGGTCAGTTCTTTGCCGCCTCCCACGGCTTGCGAGCCGAGGTCTTCGTTCACCGCACCGGTGGCGGCGTTTTGGCCAATGAGCGAGAAATTGTCGTTTTGTGTGTGCTCGGCCTTGCCTATATAGGTGGCAATCTCGTTGGTGCGTCGTGCCGTGTAGTCGGTGATGGTCTGGCGGTCGTCGATGGCGGTGAGGAAGGTCACGGCCACATTGCCGGGCTGCTCCAGATGGTGGTCGGTGTCGGCATTGATTTCGGTTTGTGTGGTGCCCACGAGGTCAGCCTCGTTGGTCGACTTGTGCACGGGCACGGTCTGCGCGTTGCTCACCACGGTGCCATTGGCTTGAATGAGGCGATATTGATAGGCTTCGGGATGAGTGTTGCTCTCGGTGCTCACGCTGAAGCGGTCAATGAACGTGATGATGCCGTTGCGGTCGATGTTGGCTTGCAGAATGGGCGTTTTTTGCGGATTGAACAAATTCGTCAGGTCTTGTGTGTTTTCATCGTAGGCCACCTTATAGTCATAGGTGCCGTTAGCGGCCTGTGTGAACGAGAGCGAGGCCACGGCCACGTCGTCGCGATAGAGCGTGTAGTTGTTCTCCTCACAGTTGATGGCGGCATAGTAGGTGTCGCTGTTAGGCTTCACGCTGATGGTGTTCTCATAGACGTTGAGCTGCGGGTTCACTTCATAGCGGCTGCGATAGCCGGCCGCCTCGGCAAAAAACGCGTCCATGCCGGGAATGGTGACCGTGGCGGTGTTGGTGTTGACGAAGATGGACGACGCGTTCTTAACGGTGGTGCCGTCGTCGGCCAGTTCGATGGGGTTGGCGGTGACGACGTAGGTAAACGTTTGCGCCTCGGTGCGTTGTGGTACCCTATAGGTGGTGGTCTTTTCACGGGTGGTTTCACCGGTGATGGCGTTGGTCACAAATTCGAAGTTCTTGTCGCCCACATACTTCATGAGCAACAGTGGCTGTCCGTCGTCGCCCGTCAGCACTTCGCCGTTCTCTTTGGTGATGTATACATAGAACTGCTCGGTGGCATCGGCATTGATTTTCTCTTTGTTGAACCACGTGCTCCAGTCAAGGCGAATGTCGAACATGTCCGGCTGCTGCTCGTTGGGCGTTGCCTCGGCTTTCAGCTCGGCTTTGTAGAGAAAAACGCGTGGAGCATGGTTGCTCTCATATTGAGAAGTTGATTGGTATCTTTTGTCGGGCATGAAAATACTGAGGTTGGTCATGCCCGATGCGGCCCCCTCGCCCGATAGAGTGAAGTAGTGTCCCTTGTTTTCAATCGTGCGTACGTTGGCACAGTCGTGAAGGGCTGAATACACCTCTCCGTCCCTCATCTTACCGGCCAAGTCTGTGGTGACTTGGGCATTGCTTCCTGCGGTGGGGCTCACCTGCTCATAAGCGCAGTAGAGCGGCGAGGAAGGTCCGTCGTTGCGTTGACGCCCTTTTGAAATATAGAAAAAGCGGTTGGTGGTCACTTGGTCAATGGTGAACAAGAAACCGGGGTTTGACTCATCATCTACGCGCAGATAGCCCGGAATGAGTTGCACCGACTCATACATGGCCGTGATGCACTCTTTGGGTGTTTTGCTGTTGTAGGCGGTGTTTGCCTACCAGCTGTTTTTCACTTGCACAAACAGCATGGTCATTCCCTCTTGAGGTGCCTGGACTTTTGTGACTCCTTCTCGCAGCGAAATCCAGCTCGCGTATTTTGCCGAGGCACTCACTGTCACTCGGGCATGCAGGTCGTAGTTGATGGTGGCGGGCTTGCCGTTTTTTGTACCATTGGTGTTGTAGGCCTGATAGGTGAGCACGCCCGGCACCTGAGGATTGGTGTAGACCTCGTTGAGCAAAGCCATGATGTGATTGGGGTCGGTGGCCTTATCGGTGAGCTTGGCCGTGTGCCGTGTGCCAGCATCGTCGGTCCAAGTGAAAGTGATGGCCGAATAGTCGAAGAGCTGCGACTGCGCCGCGGCGCTGAAACCGGCTCGCGCGCCGCACAGCAACATTACGCTGCATGTGAGAGCCGCTTTGAGGAAATGGGTTTTCAGTGACATGATGATTGTTGTTTCCTTTTTTAAGTTAACCCATCGCCATGTCCATGAGGGATGGTATATCGTTCAGTAATAGAATCTAAAAAAATGATGCGTGGGACAACTTTTCGGTTTATCTACTCAGAGGCATCGCCAAACGCCCACACTATAAATAAACAGTCCACCCCACGCAAAGCGCATATACCTCATACCCCGCCTGATGGGGGTGGATGCATAGGCACTCGCAATGGCGTTTTTATGACCGCTTTCATCCCTATAGTGTTGAAAATTGGCGATTTTCTGAGTAAGGATAAAGCAAAAAACGCTCATTATGATAACGATTAGGCCCAACGCTATGAGCCTAACAACTTTTGAGGAACGAATCCTTAAAAATCGGCTGCACAATTATATGGAAAAAACGAGCGACAGAAGTATGTGCTCGTTTTTTTAACATTATTTAGCGTCTTGGTGCGAGAGTTGTGCCCAGATGCGGCGGATGTTGGTTTCTCCGTCGAAGTAAGGCAGCTGGTCGCTGCGACGATAGGTTTCGCCGTGGGGCACAAGAATGATTTTGTCGGAATCGGGATATTCACACACGTCATGACCTATGTGCGAGCGCAAATCAAGGTAGGTGCAAGGTGCGTCGGTGTGATTATAGAGTTGATGCGCGCCGCTTTCTCCGGCCTCGAAAAAGAGTATGTCGCCCTCGCCTACGACGGTGAGCCCTTCGGGCGTGCGCAGTGTGGCCGCTCCCGCCAAGATAAGAAACATCTCTTCGGCATAGCGGTGAAAATGGTAGGCCGCGCAATACTGCCCCGGATTGAGCTGCCGCAGGTCGAAGTTGAGCCATTGCGGATGAATGCCGTGCCGCTCGCGCGATTGGTCGGTGAGCAGGCGAAAGCCGTCGATGCGGCCCGGGTGAGGCTGATAGTCGCGCTCTTCTTTTCTGATGATGGTTGCCATAATATAAGTCATTTTTAATGCGACAAAAATACGATATTTTCGCAAGACCTGCATGCGAGGTTGTGGCGTTTTGTGAAAGATTCATTAAATTTGCATGACATTAACCGAACATTTCTAAATAACTTTACTATGATGATTGTATTGATATTGCTGCTTGCCATCATATTGGTACTGGTAGTGGTGGTGGCTTTCTACATCGTTTCGACCCAGCGGTCGCTCGTGAACCTTGATGAGAATTGCAAGAATGCGTTGAGCCAAATTGAGGTGCAGCTCAATTCACGCTGGGATGCCCTGTTGGCTCTGGCCAAAACGGCTTCGCAATATGCCAAGCACGAGAGCGAAACGCTCATCAATGTGATTAAGGAACGCCGTCAAGACCGAGTGATCACAGCTGCCGACGTGAATCAGCAACGTGGTGAGCTGGCCGACGTGATGGGTCGCCTGATGGCCATCAGTGAATCATATCCTGACTTGAAGGCCAACGACCTCTTTGTCAAAACGATGGAGGGCGTGCAAAGCTATGAGGAAAACGTGCGCATGAGCCGCATGGTGTATAACGACACGGCCACGCGCTTCAACCGCATGGTGCGCCAGTGGCCCTCATCGTTTGTGGCCGGTCTGCTCCACTTCAGCGAGCGCGACTACCTCACCACCGATGAGGAACAGAAAAAATCAATGCCCGAACTGTTTGCCTAATAGCGGCCACGCTTTATGCGACCTGTGAAACTATGGGCACTGGCTTGCGTGGCCGCGCTGGCTTGCGTGGCGAGTGTGGCTGTGGCGCAACCCGCCTATGAGGAGGATGATGCCGGTTATCTCGACACCATCGAAACCCTGCAGCCTGCCACGTGGCAGAATGTGGTGACCGAGGCCGAGCTGCAAAGCCCCATGATGACCGATGCCACCCAAGCCGTCGCGCCGGCCCCCTCGCTGTGGGGGCGAGTGTGGAATTTTGTGTGCGAATGGCCTGTGCTGTGCCTTGCGCTGTCCATTGCCGTCACTGTGCTTGCCGGCAAGGTGGTGAGCCGCATAGCCATTTCCCGAATATGATGAAACACCTTGCACAACGGCTGACGCTCATCTTGCTGGCAGCGATGACGCTGACGGCCACAGCACATGAGCTGCGCGACCTCGATATTGTGGTGGTGCTCAACGACCTTGGCCATGCGCGAGTGGTGGAGCGACGCACATTTCTCGTGGGCTACGAGGGCACCGAAGCCTACATCAAAATGTATAATCTGGGCAACATGCAGGTGGGCGAGCTGGACGTGACCGACGAGTCTGGCCTGCCCTACATCTCGCTGATGGAGTGGGACACCGACTGGAGCCGCGACATGAAGACGGGCAAATGCGGCATCTATCATTCAAGCCGTGGGCCCGAATTGTGCTGGGGCATAGGCAACGCAGGCGAGCGCACCTATGAGGTGCACTATACCCTCACCCGCATGGTGCGTGCCTATGACGACTACGACGGCTTCATATTTCGTTTTTATGAGGCCGACAGGCCGCTGGCGCGCCATGCTCGCATCACCATTTCAAAAGAGCAAGGCGAGTTCACGGCGGCCGATGCCCGCTTTTGGGCTTTTGGGTTTCATGGGCAAATCCGGCTCGTGGACGGAAAAATTGTGGCGGCTACCGAGTGGCCTTTTACGGCCGAAGGCGAGTCGCTCACTGTGATGGCTCGGTTTGCCAAAGGCACTTTTCACCCCGTAACGGCCGAGTCGGGTTCATTCCGCAAGGTGCAGCAAAAGGCCTTTGAGGGCAGTAGCTACGACATCACGCTCGATGAGGCTTGGCAGGGGGGCGGCAAGGCTTCCTACTTGGGCAATTCGCAACCTTTGTGGCGAGAGCTGTGGAACGAGCTAAGCCCGCTGGCCGTGATGGTGCTGTTTTTCGTGTGGATTTACGAGCTGCTGGCTGTGCCGGCGCGGGTGCGGTCGGAAATCAGCGAGATGCGCCATGTGAAGCGACTTTTTGGCCAAAAGAAACGTGAGCCGCTTGAGTGGTGGCGCGAACCGCCCTTTGAGGGAAACCTGCAACGAACCTATGGCGTGCTGAAGGGCGTGGATGCCCGGCAGGCCGATGAGAACGACCGCCTTGCGGCCTACTTGATGCGCATGATGCAGCGCAAGCTGCTGCAAACCATCGTCCATACCGATGAAAAAGGGCGAGTGACGAAGTTGCTCAAGGTGTTGCCGCCCCTGCCGGCTCCTGCCACAACCGCCATCAAGCACTATGATGACGACAAACTCATGTGGCACTTGCAACAGCTCTTATGGGAGGCGGCTGGTGATGACCACCTCTTGCAGCCCGATGAACTGAAGCACTACATGATGAGCCGGCCTGTGGAACAGCGCGTTGCGTGCAGCAATCTGCACAGCAGCCTGAACGATTATCCGGCCATCAGCCTGTCGAATGCCACACGCAAAGATGTGACCGAGGTGTTCGGATTGAAGAAGTTCTTGAAAGAGTTCACCTTGCTCGATGAGCGTGGCATCGGCGAAATCACATTGTGGAAAGACTATATGGTCTACGCCACTCTCTTTGGCATTGCCGACCAAGTGATGACCGACCTCAAACGCGTGGTGCCTGACTTTGAGCGGCTGATTGGCGTGGAAGATCAAGTGAACATGCAAAGCTGGGACTTTGCCGGCGAAATGGCTCGCGCCTCCTACTGGGGCATGGAATTTGTGCGCAACTACGAAACGCCGGCCGAGCGCAGTGCCCGTCAGGCACGCGAATCGGCACGTTCGAGTAGCGGCGGTTTTGGTGGTGGAGTCAGTTTTGGTGGCGGTGGCGGCAGCTTCGGCGGTGGCGGCAGCGGCATCCGATAGCGGCACCGCATCACAAAAAGTTTAACGCGCATCTCTTGATGAGGGCGCATTTTGCTATGCTTTGACTTTATGCTTAAAATAGGGAGAGCTGACGCGGGTCGTCGTCCACGGCCTTTGGCTCCACGATGGGCTGCAAGAATGGTTCTTCGTCCTCAGGTTCATTGGCGGGAGCGATGTCGGGCTCTACGGGTATGAGCCAATCAATGTCGTCGATGTCATCAAGCCTCGGGTTTTGTGGGTCGTCATCCTCTTCCAGTTGCATGAGCGATGGGGCGAATGATGACTGGGGCGGCTCTGGCTCTTGCACGGCTTGTGGCTCGGTGTCCTGTGGTTTGCGCTCTGTGGCAACGGATGCCGCCGTTTGTTCAGGAGTTGCCGGCTGTTCGGCCTCTATTTTCTGCGACTCTTTGGGCCCTTCTTGTGGTTTCTCGATTTTGCTGGCCTCCAAGAGCAAGCGTGTTTCTTGCAATTCACCGCGCAAACGCTGCACCTGCTCTGCAAGCTGGTCGCGCTCGGCGGTGAGGTTGCTCACTTGGTCGCTTAGCTGTTGCATGCTTGTTTGTGCGGCCACGGTTTCGCTCTGCTGTCGGTCGATGATTTGCGCTGCGCTGGCAAGCTGACGTTTCAGCTCGTCGATGTGGTTGCCCGTTTCGATGTCGCGCCGCTGTTGCTTCTTGGCATTGTTTTTGGCGTTCAGTTCCAGCTGCTCCACTTCTTTGCGCAACTTGGCCGACTCTTCACCGGCCAAGATAAGTTGTGCACGCAACTGCTCGTCAACCACGGTTTCCTGCTTTTGCAGCTCTTCAATTTGCGCTTGGAGAGCTGCCGTTTCCTGATTCTTCCGCTTGATGAGGTCTTGTGCCTCTTGCAGCTGTTGCCCGATTTCTTGTGCGGCTCTTAGCTCTGCCTGCGCTTCCTCGGCTTGTTGCAGCAAAAGAGCGTTTTGCTGCTCGCCCTGCTGCACTTGCTGTCTGAGTTGCTCCATGGCGGCTTGCTGCGCGTCGAGTTCCTCAGGGGAGAGAATGGTGATGGTGTCGTCGGGCACCTGACCGGTCTGCACCTGCACCACTTTGAGCTTGTTTTGCAGGGCTTTTTTGTCCACTTCCAGCGTGTCGACCTTGAGCTGCAATTCTTCAATTTTGAGAGCTAAGTCGTTGGCACGATTTTTTGCTGCTCGGCGTTGCGCCTCGCTCACTTGCAGGCGTTGCTTGATTTCGTCAAGGTTGGTGTCGGCTTCGGTGGCTGCCACAGGAGCCGGTTTCTCGGCTTTCGCTTCGGGGAGCTGCTTTTGCGCCGATAGGTTTTTCACCAGCGTGGTGAGCTGGCCAATCTGGTTTTGCAGGGCCGCAATCTGCTCGTTGGTTGTGCCGCTGGCGGGGTCGCTATGATGATGGCTGGTGGTGGGCGTTGCGCTTCGCTCTTGCGAGGGACTTTGCTGGCCAAATGGGTTGGGATAGGCTGGTGCCGAGGCTTCCAAGTCGAGCTCTCGGTCAAGGTCTTCGCCATCGGCCGTGAAGCCGAAAGCCTTTTTCACAAGGTCGAAGAAATTTGCCATTTCGGTTCTCAAAAAGAATTAATGCGGTAAAGATACAAAAGTTTTTTGAATTTGTGTGTGTTTTTGCATTATTTCAGCTGGAATCGTGTGGCATAGGTGCCGCGCTCTCCTCTAAAAAGCGTGTGGGGGCCGACTCTACGTCGGCTCCCACACAAGGGTGACATTGTTTTCCAAAATCGCGTGTTATTTGTCTTTGCGAACTTTTTCGAGCTGGCGTTTGAGCGCGTCAATGCACAGGTCAACTGCTTCCTCAAAAGTGTCGGCCGTTTTCGAGGCGAAGAGGTCGCCCTGCTGCGGCATGAGCAACTTCACCGAAGCCTCTTTGTTCATGGCCGTTTCGGGTTTCACCACCTTGAGCGTTACCTCCACATTGGCTATCTGCTCATTGTGCTTGATGAGCTTCTCTGCTTTTTTGTTGATGAACTGTTCGAGCTTTTCAGTTGCGTCGAAATGGATGGATTGAATCTTAACTTCCATATCTGCCTCCTTTTTTTAGTGCCCGGGGATGGGCGTGGTTATAGTTTTGTTTCAATTCGTTGAGCGTAACATGTGTGTAGATTTGCGTGGCGGCCAGCGATTCGTGCCCCAGCAGCTCTTTCACGCTGGCGAGAGCCGCGCCGTCGTTGAGCATGGCGCTGGCAAACGAGTGGCGCAGCACGTGCGGACTGAGCTGGGTGGCTCCGCCCACCTGCATCAAGGCGGTGTGCACAATGCGATAAACGAGCGAGGGATAGAGCGGCTCGCCGTCGTCTTTGACGAAAAACGCAGTGCATCCTTTGCCCAAATCGCGGTCGCGCAGCTGGCGGTAAAGTTCTATCCAGCGGCACAACTCGGGGCCAAAGGGCACAATGCGGTCTTTGTCGCGCTTGCCATGCACGCGCAGCTGGCACGAAGCGGTGTCGACCCACGCGTCGAGCAGCCCAATCAGCTCGGCACGGCGAATGCCTGTGGAGTAGAGCATGAGCACCACCAAGCGGTCGCGCACGGCGCGAAAATCGTCCACATCGACCGTGAGTGCCAGCAAGTCGTCCATTGACTGCGGGCGCACCAGTTGCGGAAGCCGCTTGGGCGCGCGCGCCAGCTCCACATCGGCAGCGGGATTCATTTGCAGCACGCCCTGCCGCATGAGCCACTTGTAGAACGAACGCAACGACTGCACCCGGCGGTGAATGGTGCGGGCGCAATCGCCTTGCCCCGACCGCTGCACCACCCACGCTCGCACATGAGCTGTGGTGGCTTGTTCGAGTGCCTCCACACCCAGCGATGGCAAGAATCGCTCAAATTGCTCCAAGTCGCGGCGATAGCTGACCACGGTGAGCTCAGAGTGATTCAGCTCAAAGCGTTCGTATTGTAAAAAGCGTTCAATCAGTGCGTTCATCTCGTTTGTTGAGCTGCTGCGGCAATCTGTGCGCACGCTCACTCGCTACGAATTTAGGCATTTTCGCCGGTTTGACCAAATAATTTGCGAAAAAACTGCAAAACGGAGCGTTTTGGATAAAAAACACTCCGTTTCGATGAAAACGTTTATGAGAGGATGCTACTTCTCGTCGTGCAGATGAATGATGCGTTGGTTGCGGCTGCCGCGAAAGTGCAGCGTCAAGTCGCGCTCGGCTTCCACAAAGGGGCCGTCGACCAGCACGTCGATGTAGGGCAGCAGGGAGCGCAACGCCTGAGATTCCAACACTTGCTCATAGGTGTAG